>JANMFP010000306.1:0-3050 GCA_031378135.1 Variovorax sp.
AATTTGGTTTGGATTTGGTAGAGATTTTTCGGCAGTTGCTTGTAGCTTTTAAAATCTTGGCGAGCGATGTCGGTGACAACCTCCTCAGAGGTCGGCTGCACGATGAAATCGCGGTCATGCCGATCTTTCAGGCGCAAGAGCTCGGGCCCCATTTTTTCAAAGCGTCCGGTTTCGCTCCACAGCTCAGCGGGTTGAATCACCGGCATCGTGCATTCCACAGCGCCCGCGCGGTTCATCTCTTCGCGCACGATGGCTTCCACTTTGCGAATCACACGCAAGCCCATGGGCATATACGTGTAAATGCCAGCGCCGAGCTTTTTGATCATGCCGGCGCGCATCATGAGTTGATGGCTGGCAATTTCTGCATCAGCAGGCGCTTCTTTGAGCGTGGAGATATGGAACTGGCTGGCTTTCATGGCATTTTTTCTAACAAGAACAGAAGAGGAATCGTGTGGAAATTTGAAACAGGATAGGCGCTCTGGTTTGCAATTGCAGCCAAGCCGTGTATCATGGTTTCAGTTTAAAAAATTGGAGTTGATTATGCTTGACCGGGACGGCTTTCGCCCCAATGTCGGCATCATCTTGCTCAACCAGAAAAACCAAGTATTTTGGGGGAAGAGAATTCGCACCCATTCTTGGCAGTTTCCGCAAGGCGGCATCGACCGGGGAGAAAACCCGGAGCAAGCGATGTTTCGCGAGTTGCACGAAGAGGTGGGCCTCAAGCCCGACCACGTGCAGATCGTGGCGCGCACACGGGATTGGTTGCGCTATGAGGTGCCGGATCGCTTTATCAAGCGGGAGCATCGCGGCCACTATCGTGGCCAAAAGCAAATATGGTTTTTGCTGCAGCTGGTCGGCCACGACTGGGATTTGAACCTGCGCGCGACCGATCATCCTGAATTCGATGCTTGGCGTTGGAATGATTATTGGGTGCCGCTGGAGCTCGTGGTCGAGTTCAAGCGTGGGGTGTACAAAATGGCGCTCAACGAACTATCGCGCTATTTGCCGTTTGGCGATCATCGCTGGCAAAGGGATGTTTCGCGTGATTTTGATCATGAAGGCAGGACCAGCAAGCCAGCAGATTTGGTGTTTGAGCATCCTAGCCAGCGCCGCAGACCTTATGGCAATTACAGCCATTTCAATCACACGCCTTCGCGAAACGCCAGCACCTCTCGGTTTACAGACTTAGAGTTGCCGCCAGGCGCGAGTTTCGATCCGCATCCTGCCGAAACTTACGAGCAAGATCCAGCGATTGCTTTTGTGTCGCAACATCCTCACGATGAAGCGCACGATGATCACAGCGATGCGCAAGACAGCAATATCCACGATGACTTGGGTCAAAACCATCATGAATAAGCGTCTAGCTTTCTGCATGGCGCTCTGTGTCGCATCGTTCATGGCCAGCGCTCAGCTGAGTGCCGATGATCCCGATTGGAAGGAGGTGGAAGTGCCAGCGCCTCCCGCGTTTGATCTCAAGACGCTCGTGCCTATAGAGATGCCCGTTCAGTCTGAGTTGAAATGGGGCGTTGACCCTGCGACTTTGAAGATCGGCCGCGATGGTGTCGTGAGGTATGTGGTGGTGGCTCAATCGCCAAGCGGCGTCGTGAACGCCATGTACGAAGGCATCCGCTGCAGCAAAGGAGAATTTCGCCGCTATGCGAGGCACAATTCTGACAGCGGTTGGGTGAAATCAAGCTCAACAGAATGGATACCGCTTCGCCAAGCCAGTGGTTCGCGCCACCCTGAGATCTTGGCGCGAGGAGGTATGTGCGATGTTGCAGCGCCACCGACGACGGTTAAGGAAGCCTTGCAGCGTTTGAATGCTGGCCGAACAGCACGCCAATAAAACACTTCCCAGATTTCGCCCTGTTTTTAATTTAGGCGAGTTTGAGCACCATGTTGTCCTTGTGCACCATCTCGGCTTCGGCGGTGTAGCCCAGTAAGGCTTCGAATTCTGAAGAGGTTTTTCTACAAATCAAACGCGCTTCTGCAGCCGCGTAGTTAGCCAAACCGCGGGCAATTTCAACACCCTGCGCATCAAAAATTGCAATCACATCACCGCGAGAGAAATCGCCGCTCACGCCCGTCATTCCAACGGGCAGCAGGCTCACTTTTCCTTCAGCCAGCCGCATCGCCGCGCCATCGTCTACCGCCACGCTGCCCGCTAGCTGCAGATGATCGGCAATCCACTGCTTACGCGCTTGTTGCTTGGGCGTTTGCGCAAGTAGCAGCGTGCCAATCGGCTCGCCTTGCATCAGGCGCTGCAGAGCATTGGGCTCTCGTCCCCAAGCAATGACCGTACTCGCACCAGAGCCTGCAGCACGCTTGGCGGCGAGGATTTTCGTGATCATGCCGCCTTTGCCAATGCTGCTGCCTGCGCCGCCCGCCATCTTCTCTAGAGCAACATCGCCCGCTTGCGCAGTGTGTACGAACTCGGCAGCTGCATCCTTGCGCGGGTCAGAAGTGTAAAGGCCTTTCTGATCGGTCAATATCACGTACAAATCGGCATCTACCAAATTAGCGACAAGCGCGCCCAAGGTGTCGTTATCACCGAATTTGATTTCGTCGTTGACGACAGTGTCGTTCTCATTGATCACGGGAATCACTTTATGAGCGAGCAAGGTCAGCAAGGTGGAGCGGGCATTGAGATAACGCTCACGATCGGCCAAATCAGCATGCGTGAGCAACACTTGTGCGCTGCCAAGCCCCTGCTCGCGCAGCTTGGTCTCATACATCTGCACCAAGCCCATTTGCCCAACAGCGGCAGCGGCTTGCAACTGCGACACATCTTTTGGCCGCGTTGCCCAGCCCAGGCGCTTCATACCTTCCGCAATCGCCCCGCTGGAGACCATGAGGACTTCGCGGCCATCTTTGACCAAAGCAGCCAGTTGCTCGCACCACTGCGCAATCGCTTCTTCATGCAAACCTCGGCCTTCGTTCGTCACCAAACTCGAGCCCACCTTCACCACGATGCGCTTGGCTTTGCGCAGAGTCTGCTGAGCATCTGTTGAGGTGGTATTTACAAGCATTTTTGGCAGATAGCCGGCGTA
>JANMFP010000470.1:0-5679 GCA_031378135.1 Variovorax sp.
TCAGTTTTTTCATGTAGTTTGTCTCCTCGGTATTTGAATTTTCAAGCGGCTTTGAGCCAAGCCGCAGGTTTGTCGTGCTTCACAGGGCGATTGCGCCGCGCGAGCACTTCCTCAATATCCTGATGCGCGCCATCGATCAAGATCAAAATAGCACGCTCTGCTTTGGCAGGATTTTTAGCAATCACCGCATCAAGAACAGCTCTGTGCAGCGGCAGCGACTTGCGTGGGCCGTCAGGCTTCGTGGTGGAGAGTTCAAAGCTGGTGCGCAGCAAGGCGGAGAGCGCTTTATTCATTTGAATCAGCATCCGGTTTTGGCAGGCTTTGAGCATGCCTTGGTGAAAGCGCAAATCGTGCTTCACATAATCGCCGCCTTCCATCACGGCGCTGCGCATGCCTGCGTAGGCTGCTTCAATTTCGGCAATGTTGGCCGGCGTTGCGCGCTCAGCAGCCATGCGCACAGCCGCCGGCTCAATCAAGCGACGCAGATCTTGCAGATCGCGCAAGAATTCTGCTGTGAGGCCTATTTTGCTTTGCCAAATAATCACATCGGGATCAAACCAATTCCACGTATCACGCGGCAACACACGCGTGCCCACCTTCGGGCCGGTGCTGACCATGCCTTTGGCAATCAATGATTTCACGGCTTCGCGAATCACCGTGCGGCTCACGCCCAGCTCCTCACAAAGAATCGGCTCAGGCGGCACGCTCCCGCCCACCGCATAGCGGCCGCTCACGATGGCTTCGCCGAGCAGATCAAGAGTATTGCCGTGGACGTTTTTGATCATTTGTAGTGTTTTCAACGCAATGTGCAAAGGGTTTTTCCTGATGCAATGGTGTAATCATATGATGATAATACTTTCATAAAAACTAGGTATTACCCGAATGACTGATTCAAACAAAGCTTCCAGCGACAAGCCGCAGAAAACACTCAGAAGTCAGCAATGGTTTGGCCGCCAAGATCGCGATGGCTTCGCGTATCGCTCTTGGGTCAAAGGCAAAGGCGTGCCGCACGATCAGTTTGATGGCCGCCCGGTGATTGGCATTTGCAACACCTTCAGCGAACTCACACCCTGCAATTCGCATTTCCGCACGCTGGCCGAGCAAGTGAAGATTGGTGTGTATGAGGCGGGCGGTTTTCCGCTGGAATTCCCGGTGATGAGCTTGGGCGAGACGCTCTTGCGCCCCACAGCGATGCTCTATCGCAACCTCGCGAGCATGGATGTGGAAGAGAGCATTCGCGGCAACCCGATTGACGGCGTGGTGCTGCTCATGGGTTGTGACAAAACCACGCCTTCGCTCATCATGGGTGCGGCAAGTGTGGATTTGCCCACCATCGGCGTCTCAGGTGGCCCGATGCTGAATGGCAAATGGCGCGGACAAGAACTGGGCTCGGGCACAGGCGTGTGGAGCATGAGCGAGCAAGTGCGCGCGGGCACACTGAAGCTCGCTGACTTTTTTGAAGCCGAGAGCTGCATGCACCGCAGCCACGGCCATTGCATGACGATGGGAACCGCTTCAACCATGGCCAGCATGGTGGAGGCTTTAGGCGTTGGCCTGCCTGGCAATGCCGCATTTCCTGCCGTGGATGGGCGGCGCAACGTGCTCGCTCGCAACTCGGGGCGGCGCATTGTGCAGATGGTGAAAGATGATTTCAAGCTGTCGGACATCCTCACGCGAGAGGCTTTTGAAAACGCCATTAAAACGCTCGCGGCGATTGGCGGCTCCACCAACGCCGTGATTCACTTGCTTGCGATAGCTGGCCGCGTGGGCTTTGATTTGAAGCTCGAAGATTTTGACCGCCTAGCCTCCGAGCTGCCCTGCATTTTGAATTTGCAGCCAAATGGCCAGCATTTGATGGAAGACTTTTGCTACGCGGGTGGCCTGCCCGTGGTGATGAAAGAAATCGCTTCGGTGCTGCACATGAACCACGTCACGGCAAGTGGATTCACAGTCGCCGAGAACGTTAAAGACGCAGAAAACTACGATCCACGCGTGATCAAAACCATGGCGCAGCCATTCAAAGCCGCAGCTGGCATCGCCGTGCTGAGTGGCAATCTCGCGCCGCGCGGCGCAGTGATCAAGCCCAGCGCCGCCACACCTGCGCTCATGGTGCACACCGGCCGCGCCGTGGTGTTTGAAGACAGCGATGATTTCCACAAACGCATTGACGATGAAAATTTGGATGTGGACGAGACCTGCATCCTCGTGCTCAAAAATTGCGGCCCCAAAGGCTATCCTGGCATGGCCGAGGTGGGCAACATGCCGCTGCCGCCGAAAATATTGCGCAAGGGCATCACTGACATGGTGCGCATCTCCGACGCCCGCATGAGTGGCACAGCCTATGGCACGGTGGTGCTGCACACTGCGCCAGAAGCGGCGGCTGGCGGTCCGCTTGCCGTGGTGCAAAACGGCGACATGATTGAGCTCAATGTGCCCAAACGCTTGCTTGAATTAAAGATCAGCGATGAAGAGCTGGCCAAGCGCCTCAAAGAATGGAAAGGCCCGCCCAAGCATTTGGACAGCGGCTATTGGAAGCTGTATGTGGATCATGTGAACCAAGCCGATGAAGGCTGCGATCTGGATTTCTTGCGGGGCAAGCGGGGTAGCTTTGTGCCGAAAGATAACCATTGAACCATGCCAGCGACTAAACGCTACGACATCCTCGCCATGGGCGAAGGCATGGTGGAGTTCAACCAAACCGTCTCCGGCCAGCCTCATTACCTGCAAGGCTTCGGTGGCGATACAAGCAATGCCGTGATCGCCGCTGCGCGAGCGGGTGCACATTGCGGCTATGTGAGCGCAGTGGGCGATGATATTTTTGGCAAGAATTTAATAGATTTATGGCATACAGCCGGCATAGATACTGATCTAATTGCTATTAAATCAGGAGCGACTACAGGTTTGTATTTCGTCTCGCATACCGATGCAGGGCATGCATTCAGCTACCGCCGTGCGGATTCAGCGGCAGCTTTGATGCAACTGAGCATCGTTCAGCGTGAAGCCTTACAGCAAACGAAATGGCTGCATTACTCCGGTATCTCGCAAGCGATTTCTATCAACGCGGCAGAGCAATGCTTGGAGGCCGTCGCAATAGCAAAAGCTGCCGGCGGCAAGATCAGCTTTGATTCCAACCTGCGGCTCAAGCTATGGTCGTTAGATGTTGCCAAGAAACACATGCTTCCAGCCATAGCGAGTTGCGATTTGTTTTTACCTAGCTTGGATGATGTGATGCAACTCAGCGGTCTCGCCGATCCGCGTTCAATAGTGCGATGGAGCCACGCTCGCGGCGCAAAGCAAGTCGCGCTCAAAATGGGCAGCGCTGGCGTGCTCGTGAGCGATGGCGTGAAGCTCAGCCAGATCCAACCCATCACAGTCCATACCGTAGATGCCACAGGCGCAGGCGATTGCTTTGCCGGCAATTTGCTCGCTCGCCTTGCACTTGGCGACGAATTAACAGCTGCAGCCCGCTACGCCAACGCGGCGGCTGCGCTCTCTGTGCAGGGTTTTGGCGCAGTGGCCCCGTTACCGATGCCCGAGGCCGTGTTTGAATTGCTATCAACAAGCGATTCGTCATGTTGAACCAATGAATAGGTCACACACTTTGGCGACTCGAGTTGCAATCAAGCGTCAGTCGCTGAGAATAGTTTCGTGTCTTACTGGTCAAGGCGCGCAATTGAATACAAAAGCATTCGCTTGAAAAATGAGTACTGCTGATAATGGCGATATGGCCATTTCCCCCACACACCCCTTTATCGCCGTCGATTGGGGCACCACAAGTTTTCGCGCTGCGCTGATTGCGCCTGATGGCGAAATCTTGGATGAGCTCGCCGAGACACGAGGCATACTCAGTTTCAAGCAAGGTGAGTTTGCGCCGTACCTGATTTCAACCTGCTCGCGCATGACGAAAGCGGGCGGACAATCTTTTGTACTTTCAGGAATGATCGGCAGCAAAGACGGTATGGCCGAAGTACCGTATTGCGCTTGCCCCGCGACCGTGATGGATGTAGCACGTGGCGTGCGTTGGGCCGTCAAGGATCGCGTGGCGATTGCACCCGGCGTGAGGCAGGGCCATGATGATGTAATGCGCGGCGAAGAGATTCAGATTTTCGGTGCCGCCGCCGTGCTCGGCCTGCGCGATGCGATGATGGTGCTGCCCGGCACACACAGCAAATGGGTGAATTTAGAGAACGGCGCAATACTTGGTTTCAACACCTTCATGACAGGCGAGATGTATGCCCTGCTCGCTCAGCATTCCATCCTCGCTAAAAGTTTTGCGCAGCACTCCACCCTTTTTGAGCCACAGGCCTTTTTGCAAGGCATCGATTTTGCGCAAGGCGGCGTGAGCTTGCTCAACACGGCGTTTAGCGTGCGTGTGAAAACCCTCTTCAAGGAGCTCACGCCTGAGCATGCGGCCAGCTATCTCTCCGGTATCGTGATCGGCGAAGAGCTGGCTGCGATGCAAGTGCAACCGGGTGTCGAGCTGGTTGTGATTGGCTCTCAGCAGCTCACGGAGCGTTACCAAATTGCACTAGAACATCTCGGTGCAAACGTGCGCACGCTGGGCTCGCAAGCGGCCTGGGCAGGTTTGTATCAGGTGTACCAAGCTTTGACTCGTCTGCCTTCTTAAGCCGGCCTGAGGCTCACACGCCAAGCTTATTTTCTTCGCCAAGCGCCGGATAAAAACCATTGCACAGTAGCACTTGCCAACACCATGGCGAGATAGGTATTCATCTTTCCGTCGCGCCCTGTGAGGATCAGGCCGATGATGAGCACGGCGAGGCACACTACAAAATTGATAGCTGCTCGGGCAATAAATCCGCCGGCTAAAGGTTTGTTTTGCTTGAAAAAACGTCCTGCGAACGCGACGAATATAGCAACGAAGACGGCTGGCAGCATCAAGTTAATCGCATGCAGCAAAGCATCTAAAACGCCCATGGCTTACACCTTGCGAGCGTTTAACGCATCCAGCAGCTTGGCATGCACGCCGCCAAAGCCGCCATTGCTCATACAAACGATGTGATCGCCGCTCTGGCTCGCCGCAACGACTTGCGCAACCAGCGTGCCTATATCGCCCGCCGTGAATGCCTTCGTAGCAATCGGCTGCAGAGCCTGCGCTGCATCCCAATCGAGCCCTGCGGTGTGACAAAACGCGAGGTTGGCGTTTTCCAAGCTCCAAGGCAATTGCGATTTCATCGTGCCCAGCTTCATCGTGTTGCTGCGTGGCTCGAAGACCGCGAGGATGCGCTGGCCTTGGGTTGCAAGCTCAGCATCGAGCCGATCACGCAAGCCATCTAGCGTTGTGCGAATCGCCGTGGGGTGATGCGCGAAATCGTCGTACACCGTCATTGAATTCACCATGCCACGTACTTCCATGCGCCGCTTCACGCTTTGAAATTCACTCAAAGCCGCCGCAGCCTGCACAGGGCTCACGCCCACATGATCGGCCGCAGCAATCGCAGCCAAGGCATTGAGCTGGTTGTGCATTCCGCTCAAACGCCATGGCAGATGAGCAACTTTTTTGCCGCGTTGTAGCACCGCAAAATCATGTGCCGCGCCAGTAGCCGACCAATCCGACACCGCTGCACCAAAACTCGCCTGCTCACTCCAGCAGCCTTGATGCAACACGCGCGTGAGGCTTTCTTCCAAGCCGTTAAACACCACGCGACCGCTCGCTGGCAC
>JANMFP010000384.1:0-2490 GCA_031378135.1 Variovorax sp.
TTGCATCTAATGATTTGGGCTCGCCTAAAGCAACCGCATACGCACGAATGGCTGATGCAGGGTCTTTCGCGCGATTCACAGAAAAAACTACATCCTCTGCACGAAATACGCTGCCATCATGAAATTTCACATTGCTTCGCAACTTCATTCGCCACACCGTGGGGCTTATCTGCTGCCAAGATTCTGCCAGCGCTGGCGCAATTTTCATTTGCTTATCACGCGCCACCAAAGTTTCATACACCTGCCCGTTGATCGAATTGGTCAGCAGCTCATTTTGCGAATGTGGATCGGCCGTCTGCATATCGCCCTGCGAAGACCAGCGTAGCGTTTGGGCTGCCGCGCTGCTGATTGCCAAACTCGCTATCAACGCCAAGGAGATAATTTGATATTTTTTCACGATGCCACCTTGTTTGAAGTGTTGTTTATTCTGAACTGTTTTTTTGATGCTTACGAATCATCGCGCCATATTTGCCTACAACGGTGCTGCTGGTCGGTGGAAAGCTTCGTATCGTCGTAGCCAAGCCCTCCCAATCTTCTGGCAGCATACCCGGTTGCTCATTGTTGCCAGCGCTCAATCCTTCGCGCATGTCGTACACACTCGCGGCCTCAGATGCCACTGCCTTGGGCATCACTTGGTATTGAAACAGCGGTTTTAACTTCGGAATTTCAATCACGGTATCAATCACATGCAGGCGCAAATTGATAAACAGCGGACAAGGCTGAAACACATCGGTTTCAATAAATCCTTCAAAGCAGCTGTATGAGCTGCCGGGCGCTTGATTGACCAAGCCACGCACCAAGGTGCCCCAGCCGGGCTGGGTCTTGATCAAAAAGCCAGACCAAATTTGCACCATGCCCGGCATGAAAGGGGCAGATACATGCGGCATTTCAAATTTTTTCAAATGCTCAGGCGCATGCAATTGCCATTGCTGCAAGAATTGTGGCAGCACCACCGCAGAAAGTTGCTGCCATTGCCCGGCTGATTCAATGAACACGGCATGGCCATCAAATCGCAGCCGAATATTGCTGGGCGGAAACACATACCAGCCCAGCGCTGAAGCCGCGCGCAAAGGCTCGCAATATTGGTGCGCCGCCGTAGGCACGGTGCCCAGTGCCGATTTCTCAGCCTTCATCGGCTCCAAGATATCTGGCGTGATTCGGTAAAGCGTAGAGATCGCATGCATAGCAAAAGCATGCGCCTGCGCAGCAGAGCTTTCTGCCGCGCAGGCGCTAGGCAATTTTTCAGCAGAGATTAGCTCTTGGCGTGAAAGCGCGTGACGACGGGGTGAATATATCCATCGCCAAACTCTGCCGAGCCTACGGTTT
Organism: Variovorax sp.; assembly: GCA_031378135.1. Taxonomy (GTDB): domain Bacteria; phylum Pseudomonadota; class Gammaproteobacteria; order Burkholderiales; family Burkholderiaceae_C; genus JANMDU01. The sequence continues at coordinate 1,327 of JANMFP010000384.1, forward strand.
GCCATGCCGGGCTGGCAATTGCTGGCTGGCCACCTGCGGCTTGGCTTGGCTGGCAAACGGGCGCGCCAGTTTGCATGGAGGGCAGCAGGCTGGCGATGGCGGTCGTGGGAGATACAGCGGATGTTGGGCTAAGGGTCATGTCGAGCTCCAAAGTTGGGGGGAGAGTTGGGGGGGAGTAGCCAGCAAGAAGTTTGCAGGCTGTTTTCAATATACCGCAATTACGCGCCTACGCCAATGTGCGCGCATGTAAGGGCGCAGCCGTGCTGGTGCCCGAGGCGCGTTGGCTGGTTTGCGCTAATGCGCCGGGCACGCGCAGGCCGCGCTGGGCTCGGCTTAGGCTGGCAGCGGCCAATACACTGGGCAGGCTACGAAGCGGATCTCGGCTCGAATAATCGGCAACAGGGCTCGCGGCACAAAGCGCCTCTTGCGCGCCCACCGCAATCACCTTGGCTGCTGAGGCCGGGCTAGAGAGGCTGCGCTTCGCAGCACCTTGGGCAATATGCTCCCCTACAAAAAAGGCTTGCTGCCGCCGAATGCTTTTATCGGCCACATCGCTGCGCTCCACCCAAGCATTCACCTGGGCCGGTGCTGCACCTGCGGCTGCAAGGGGGCGAGAAAGCACCAAGCGCCACACGCCCGCTGGCGCTGCACCTGCTTTCTCGCTCGCTAACGTGGGCCGAATCGCCAAGAGCGCCATGCTGCCATGCCTTCCCCCTGCTGGCTTACGCGGATAAATCAGGCACGCTTGATTGGGTATTTTCGCAAAGCCCGATTGATTGAGCACAGTGGCTTGAATAGGCATTTCCGCGAAGCCCCATTGACTGAGCGCAATGCTCTGGCCCTGCGGGCTGATCAGCTCCCAAGCAATTTCTTCCCCTTCGGGTAAATCGGGCAGCCAAATTTCCGCCGTTGTTAGTAGTGCATTCTGCGGCGACACAAAAATCGATAAAGTTTTCGCACCTGTCGCAGCAAGAGACAACTGCGCATGGCAAGGCACCCGGTGCGAATTGCCAGCCGCCACCACGATTTGCAGACGGGGGCGATGCGTGATCAGCTCATCCAAAGCCTCATCGAGCAAGCTGGTGCCATCATGCGGCCCAGAGAGCGTGCCATAACTCATGTTGATCAGCACCCGCCGCATCACCCGCAATTCTCCGTCAGCCG
>JANMFP010000526.1:0-4686 GCA_031378135.1 Variovorax sp.
CTGCTCGACGAAGCCACCAGCGCCCTCGACGCCAGTAGCGAGCAAATGGTTCAAGCGGCTCTGGAGCGCGCGATGCAAGGCCGCACCACCCTTGTGATCGCGCACCGCTTGGCCACCATTCAAAAAGCCGACCGCATCGTCGTGCTGGACAAAGGGCAGATAGTGGAGATCGGCAAACATGATGAACTCGTGAGCCGTGGCGGCGTGTATGCGAAGTTGGCGGCGTTGCAGTTTCGCGCACCAACTGCTTGAAATTCAGTAATCGCTTCGCCTGCACATCACCCTCTCGCCTGCTCTTAATTTCGTAGCAATTTGCGCAGATTCTATGCCGGCTAAAGGCCAAAATGATCTCAAATATTCGCTGTCAAAGCAATAGACCAAGAATCACTCAAGCCAAGGCAGCCAAAGCGTCTAATGGGCTAGCCGTGCCGCCTGCAGCGACCTTGAGCACATGCGTATAGATCATCGTGGTAGACACATCCGAATGCCCTAGCAGCTCCTGCACCGTGCGAATATCTGTGCCGGCTTGCAGCGAATGCGTGGCAAAACTGTGGCGCAATGTGTGCACCGAAACGGGCTTGATGATTCCCGCCAGCGGGACAGCCTTCTTGAGCGCTCTTTACAAGCGCTCTTCAAACAAATGATGCCTGCGCTCTATGCCGCCCGATATCATCGTGCCAAGGCAGTTTGATATCTAAAACATCGCGATACAAAAACAAAACCGCGCTCAGCGCTTGGTTGTGCGTAGATGCCGATACTTTGCGCTCCGATGCAAGCATAGACAAAAACGCCTGCACTTCAGGTGCACCCATATCGCGAGGGTGCCGCATCACTCCACCTCGTCCATGCCAGCGGATGAAAAATTTGAGCCAGTGGAGATACGTTTTTTCTGTACTCAGGCTATAGTGACGATTACGAATTTGCTCCCGCACATGATCCAAAATGCGCGGAGGTAAGGCAGAAGCAGTGCCGGGTTTCAAGAATTTATGATAACTGTCAATTAGTACAGTATTATTGATGTAAGTTCATGAATAAGAATAGTTTTTAGGAGTTTTTATGCCCAACTTATACCGCAGTGCCATTTTTATACCGCAGGTTTGGCGGTGTACATTAAGTCAGACCTCGCAACATGACGAAGCGATTCGCCCTGCGCCGAGAAGACGGAACCCAATGCCGAATCCAGGCGCTTCGTGCATCCGCGACCGCGACGCAAGTGGCACTCGCGGACGCGCTTCGTGAGCCAGACGCGCTAATTGCGCTTGCACGGATGAAGTTTGAGCAGCTTGGTCATGATCCGCTTGATACATCCAGACGCCTAAACCTGATCGAACAACTCAATCAGACATTCACATACTTAGCGGCCTTCAAAAGTGCGGAGTTCTTATTTCGTAAACATACCCGAATCACCGGACTTACGCTAAATCTCGGAAACATCTCTGGCTGGGATATTGAGACGCATGAAGATGATGGCATAGTTGCTGAAGTCTTCGCGGCGGTGACTCCCGCGAACAATCAGAAACTCCGCGAGGATATTAAGAAAGTGCGCGCCGCGACGCAGAAGCACAGATATGTATTATTCATGAGCCCAGGACATCGTGAAGGTGCGGTTGCACATCAACTCGCCGGGGAAGAGGTAATAGTGTGGTCGCTAGGTCCGGCGCAGTGAGGCCTAACACCTCGCTCAACCGGACCGGCTACGGCAGGCGGCGTAAGCCTGCCTGCGCGGGCCGGTTAGCTCGAACGTTAAAGCTTTTGATAGCGCAGTAGTAAGACGTAGCGGACAAAATTCACGTGCGAACCATTATCGCTAGTATTATTTTGATAGCACTCTGCGCAGTAATCATGCCGGCTACTTGCCTCTTTTGCTCTAAATTTGTCTCTAAAAGGCAATGATGTGCCAATCGTCTGCACCCGCTGCGCGATGGGCCTGAGACAAGCTGAGGGATTTCCAAAAGGCACGTCGCGTGGCAGGTGAGCGGGTGGTGCGCAAGGCTTGGCAAACCAACCAAGCCATCAATCCAACTTAATCCCCAAATCCACAGCCAGCTTAATCCACACCGGCACATCGCGCTCCCAATCGGCGCGAGTGTCTTTCAAGTTCTTGAGTTTGTTGGTAATGGCGAAAGTCTCGCGCAACTGCGCTGCACGGTGGCAAAGGATTGGTAGCTGCCGATGGCCGCTTGCAACTGCCCGCCTGCCAAATCCACCCACATCGGCGCTTCACCTCGGTAGTTGATCGTTTGGATTTTCGTGCCTTCGCTGCGGTTGGTTTGATCGGCCACCATGTTGGGATACGCGCCTGGCGCGTAGCTGCCCATGTTGACGGGGTTTTGCTTGGCATACGCAATGAGCTCGCGAAACGTGCGAACGCCCAGTTTCTCTGGCGCGCCCACGATCAGCGGGCCCGAGGGGAAAAAGGCCACGGGCGTGATGTCTTTATCCAAGTTGTAGGGCAGCTTGTTGTAAAGCACGCGATTTTGCCAGACGGTGCCCGAGGTGGTCATGAGCAAGGTGTAGCCATCCGCTGGCGATTTGGCCACCGCATCAATCGCCAGAATAGCGCCCGCGCCGGGCTTGTTTTCAACGATGGCTTGCATGCCGAACTTGGCGGTGAGCTGCTCGGCATAGAGCCGCGCATAGGCATCCGTGAGCCCGCCGGGCGGGAAGGCAACGATGATGCGAATCGGTTTGGCAGGCCATTTGGGCTGCTGAGCGATGGCTGGTGTTACAGCAAGCGAAGTGGCAGTTAAACCACCTGCGATGAGCAGCTTGCGGCGAGGGAAAAGGGAGAGTTGATTCATGCCGGCTACCTTACGAGATTCCTTGAGAAGGATGCACCTTAGAAACCCTCATGAAAGCATTGCAAAGAGCGGTTTGAAGCTTTGCAGGGGTTTTCCATAGTTACTGGAACTTTGCAGGCATTTGGCGTATCTTGTTTGCACTATTTAAACAACAGGACTCCATCATGAAACTACGCCGCCAAACCATATTGGCCATCACAGCTGCTGCCGCAGCGCTCTGGCTTGCCTCCTGCGCCACGCCATCCGCGCCGCTTGACGCGAGCAAAGTGATCGGAACAGCCAACCAAGCCATGGGCACGAGCGCTGTGAATTCGCTGCGCTTCTCGGGCAGCGGCACGGGCGCAATCTATGGGCAGGCTTGGCAACCAAATGCGGTTTGGCCTAAAGTAACGTATTCACAATTTTCTCGCTTGATGGATTACAACGGCGGCGCGATGCGCGAAGAGTTTGCTCGCGCTCGCTCAGAGGCCAACGGCGGCGGCGCATTGCCTTTGCTGGGAGATGGTGAGCAGCGCGCGATTGGCGTATTGCAAGGCGAATTCGCGTGGAACATGATGGGCCCCGCGCAAGCACCCTCGCCCGTCGCGCTCACCACGCGTATTCACGATTTGTGGACTTCACCTCATGGTGTGCTGAAAGCTGCAGAGAAAAACAAAGCCACTGCCATGAGAGCCAATGAGGGCGGCTTGGTGCTGAGCTTCACGGAAGCTGCGCGATTCAGCGCGAAAGTTTTTGTCAACGCGCAAGGCTTGGTTGAGCGCGTGGAATCGCGCATGCCGCAAACGGTCGTGGGCGAAACAGAAGTCGTCACCACTTACAGCGATTACAAAGACCACAGCGGCGTGAAATTCCCCGCACGCATTCGCCAAACGCAAGATGGATTTGAAACGCTCAATATCGCCGTGAGCGAAGTGCAGGTCAACGCGCCTTCGCAAATCACCGTGCTCGATAACGTGCGCAATTTCGCAGAGCGCGCAGCTTCAGAATTGGTCTCGCCGGGCGTATGGCACATCGCAGGCGGCTCGCACAACAGCGTGTTGATCGAGATGAAGGATCACGCGATTCTGGTTGAAAGCCCGTTGTATGATGCGCGCGCCGCCGTGGTGTTGGCAGAGGCTAAGCGCTTGCTGCCCGGCAAGCCGATCAAATTCGTCGTTAACTCACATCACCATTTTGATCACGCAGGTGGCTTGCGCGCTGCAGCCAGCGATGGTTCGACTGTGCTTGTGAGCGCGCAAGGCGTGGCGTTTTTTGAGCGTGCTTTGAATGGCGCAAACACCATCAACCCCGATATGCTCAGCAAATCCGGCAAACGTGCGAGCGTTGAAGGCATCAATGGCCGCCGCGTGCTCACCGATGGCGCGCGCCAAGTGGAATTGCTCTTGATCGAAGACAGCGTGCACGCTGCTGGCTTCGTGATGGCTTACCTGCCCGCTGAGCGCTTGCTGATCGAAGCAGATGCCTACACGCCATCCGCCCCTGGCGCAGCAGCGCCCGCCAAGCCAAACGGCAACCATCTCAACTTGATCGCCAACATCGAAAAACGCGGCCTCAAAGTGGATCGCATCTTGCCATTGCATGGCAGAGTTGTGCCGCTGAGCGAGCTGTATGCGATGGTGGGGCGCACCGCGCCTTAAGCTCAAGAAACCTTGGCTTCCATAAAAAATGCCGGCATGAGCCGGCATTTTTATGCGTTGGCGTTTTAACCCTGCGCCATCACTTTTTCTGCCTTGCTCTGTAACTTATTTAAAGCATTTAAATAGGCCTTGGCAGACGCGACCACGATGTCTGGGTCTGCGCCGACGCCGTTGACGATGCGGCCGCTGTTTTGCAGCCGCACCGTCACTTCGCCCTGTGACTCCGTCGATCCGCTTATGGCGTTGAC
>JANMFP010000547.1:0-1641 GCA_031378135.1 Variovorax sp.
CATGGCAGATTGGCATCAACAACCTCTTGGACAAACGCTTCTTCCAAGAAAGCCCCAACCAATTCGGTCACGTTTATCTCTTCCCCGCACAAGCACGCACGCTGCGCGTGAATTTGAATCTTTCTCTGTAACTCAAGAGCAAAACCCAAAGTTTTTCGGCTTATAATCGTAGGCTGTTCCTCGATAGCTCAGTTGGTAGAGCGCCGGACTGTTAATCCGTAGGTCCCTGGTTCGAGCCCAGGTCGAGGAGCCAAAAACGCACAAGCCTCAGCAAGAAATTGCTGAGGCTTTTTCGTTGGTTTTGTTTGATGTTTCTCAGCTTTTAGGCTTGATCAAGCCGCCAGCAATTCCCGGATCTCAAACAATTCTCGGCGCAATTGGCGAAGGGGAACGTGGCCGCTGCCTGCGTTGCCGTAATCGATGCTTGGCTCGTTGCTCGCGTCTTGATCTTGCGCAGCATCAAAATCGCTGGCAGGAAATTCGCTGTCTGTTTCGCTATCAGCCGAGAAATCGTCGATGCCATCGAGCATCACTTCGCCGGCTTTTCGCTTATCGCGCTCGGCTTGGATGAGCTCATGGAGCTTGTTGCGCGCGCCGCTGATTGTGAAACCTTGGTCGTAAAGCAAATCGCGGATGCGGCGGATCATGAGCACTTCGTGGTGCTGGTAGTAGCGGCGGTTGCCGCGCCGCTTCATCGGCTTGAGCTGCGCGAATTCCTGCTCCCAATAGCGCAGCACATGCGGCTTGACATCGCAAAGCTCGCTCACCTCACCGATAGTGAAGTAGCGCTTGGCTGGCAGGGGCGGAAGTGTTTTTTCCATTCAAATCAATATAGTTACGGGGCTCTTTTGCAGCCCAAGATGAGAATTTACTCCAATCTTGAACTTTATGCAAAAGCTCTTGAACTGGAGCGCGTAACTCCGCGCCACTGCTATGATTTTTTAGCTCTGAAAGTTGAAGCAAGAGAAGTAAGCTGTAAGCCTGTTACAAGGCTTCTTCAGGTGTGCTTTTGAATACTTTTTGAGACATTTGGCTTGTCACATTTGAGCAACAAGCCCCTTGGAGCTTCACTTCATCGCTCCTAAAACTTCAAGCCAATCGCCCAGCATCTAGACGCAACACGCGACTGCATTGAGCCGCTAAGCTTTCATCGTGCGTGACCAAGATGAACGCAGTTCCTTGCGACTCAGCGAGCTCCAGCATGAGCTTGAACACGGTGCCGGCGCTCGTTCGATCCAGATTGCCCGTGGGCTCGTCGGCCAGCACGCAAGCCGGCCGCATCACGAGCGCTCGTGCAATCGCCACGCGCTGGCGCTCGCCACCAGAGAGCTCAGCGGGGCGATGATGCAAGCGATGCGCCAAACCCACATCCGCTAGCATTTTAGTAGCGCTCTGCGCAATATCTACGCCGGCGATCTGTTGTTTTTGCCGAGAAAAGGCCTTAGAAATACGCATCGGCATGGCCACATTGTCTAAGGCGCTGAATTCGGGCAGCAAATGGTGAAACTGATAGACAAAGCCAAGATTTTGGTTGCGCCACACGCCCTGCTCTGCTTGATTCATGCCAGCGAAATCTTTGCCCATGAGCTGCACACGCCCTTGAGTGGGCGCATCGAGCCCGCCCAGCAGATGCAAGAGCGT
>JANMFP010000555.1:0-1826 GCA_031378135.1 Variovorax sp.
TTCGCCGCCTACGATTTGGTCAAAACCATGCGCGCCTCTGTGATGACGCTTGGGCCTTTGCTCGCACGTTTTGGCCACGCCAAAGTGTCACTCCCCGGCGGCTGCGCGATTGGCGCGCGCCCGGTGGATCAACACATCAAGGGCCTCACTGCCATGGGCGCAGAAATCGTGGTTGAGCATGGCTACATGGTCGCCAAGCTGCCCGCTGGTTGGAAGCGCCTCAAAGGCGCTCGCATCACCACCGATATGGTGACTGTCACCGGCACAGAGAATTTCATGATGGCCGCAGCCCTAGCCGATGGTGAAACGGTTTTAGAAAACGCCGCGCAAGAGCCTGAGATTCCTGATTTAGCTGAAATGCTCATCAAAATGGGCGCAAAAATCGAAGGCCATGGCACGAGCAAGATTCGCATTCAGGGTGTGGAAAAGCTGCATGGTTGCGAACATGCCGTCGTTGCAGATCGCATCGAATGCGGCACGTTTTTATGCGCAGTGGCTGCTGCTGGCGGCGATGTGTTTTTAGAGCATGGCCGCGCAGATCATTTGGATGCGGTGATTGATAAGCTGCGCGATGCAGGCGCGGTGATAGAAGGCCAACAGCATGGCATCAAAATCACTGCCTCTGGCCGCATGAAAGCGCAAACTTTCCGCACCACCGAATACCCAGGCTTTCCCACCGACATGCAAGCCCAATTCATGGCGCTCAACTGCATCGCCGAAGGAACGAGCAAAGCCACTGAGACCATTTTCGAAAACCGCTTCATGCATGTGCCCGAGCTGCAGCGCATGGGTGCGAAGATTCAGATCGATGGCAAGATTGCCGTCATCGAAGGCATTCCGCGCTTATCTGGCGCAACCGTGATGGCCACCGATCTGCGCGCTTCTGCCTCGCTGGTCATCGCAGGCTTGGTCGCCGATGGCGAGACCACGGTAGACCGCATTTATCACCTTGATCGCGGCTACGACCAAATGGAAGAAAAGCTGCGCGGCATTGGCGCAGATATTGAGCGGGTGAAGTGATGATTACGCTCGCTCTATCAAAAGGCAGAATCTTCGACGACACCTTGCCGCTGCTTCGCGCTACCGGCATTGCAGTCTTGGAAGACCCCGAAAAATCCCGCAAGCTCATCTTGCCCACGTCACGCGCCGATGTACAAATCATCATGGTGCGCGCAAGCGATGTGCCCACCTATGTGCAATACGGTGGCGCAGATTTAGGCGTGGTCGGTAAAGACACGTTGCTGGAGACTGGTGTGCAAGGCCTCTATGTTCCGCTCGATTTGAAAATCGCCAAATGCAGAGTGAGCGTTGCGGTGCGCGAAGGCTTTGATTACGAGGCCGCCGTGAAACAAGGCTCACGCCTCAAAGTCGCCACCAAATACGTCAACATCGCGCGCGAATTCTTCGCCAGCAAAGGCGTACACGTCGATCTCATCAAGCTCTACGGCTCGATGGAGCTCGCCCCCTTGGTTGGCATGGCAGATGCCATCGTCGATCTCGTCTCCACGGGCAGCACGCTCAAGGCCAACAAACTCATCGAAGTCGAGCGCATCATGGAGATCAGTTCTCGCTTGGTGGTCAACCAAACCTCGCTCAAGACCAAACAAGCCGATCTCAAGCCCATCTTGGCCGCATTTGAACAAGCTGTTGCCTGAACGGCGCAGCAGATTTACTATGGATTTAATAGCATCTGGCGCAGTATTTTCCTCGGCTGATGCCGATTTTGAGCAAAAATTCACTGCTCGCCAACATTGGTCTTCAAGCCAAGATGCGGCGATTGAATCTCGTGTGGTCGAGATTTTGGCCGATGTGCAAAAGCGCGGTGA
>JANMFP010000564.1:0-1513 GCA_031378135.1 Variovorax sp.
CACGCCCTGTGTATTCGCCATTGAAGCCAGCGCCAAGCTCTAACAGCGCCGCTACGCGCCCTTGAATTTCTACTGTGCCGCTGGTGGGGAAGAGCGTGCCGCAAAGAATTTGCAAGAGAGTGGATTTCCCTGCTCCATTGCGGCCTATCACGCCAACAGTCTCGCCGCGCCTGACTTCAAAACTGATATCCGAAAGAGCAGTAAAGGTGCGGTAATAGGATTTGACCTTTAAGCCGAATAAACGCTGAGCTCTTGGAAAGATGAATTGCTTAAGCCGATCTGATGGCGAGGCATAAATCGGAAAACTTTTGCTCAAATTGCGAACGCGGATGATGGGCTCAGAGGACATCTGCAAACCCCTTGCGCGTTTTTTGAAACCAAGCAAAGCCCATCCACATGACGGCCGCGCTGGCTAGCCAATAGATCGCAACATGCCATGCATTGGGCAACTTACCCCATATCAATACATTGCGAGATTGCTCAATCACAAAGCTCAAGGGGTTCAGGTGCATGAGCTGTTGGAAGAATGGAGGCAAGGAGCTGATGGGATAAAAAATCGGCGATAGAAATAAGAGCAGCGTAACGAGTAAGCCAACAACGTGAACCAGATCACGAATAAACACGCCCAAGGAAGATAGCAGCCAGGAAACACCCAAAATCAAGAAAATCAGAGGCAAAAAGATGATTGGCAACGCAAGCGCAGTGAGCGGTGGCGCGCCAAAGAGAAGAACGTAGAAAACAATCCATATGCCAAGGCTGATCAAGGCATAGAAGAGCGCAGTGCCCATATTGACGAACGAGAGGATTTCAATCGGAAACACTACTTTTTTCACATAGCTGGGATTGCTAACGATCAAGCTGGGCGCTCGCGCGAAGCTCTCTGCAAACATATTAAAAACGAACAGCCCAGCGAATAGAACCAGTGCAAACTCTGCTTTTGAATCACTCCCACCGCTCCAGCGCGCTTTGAATACGACGCTGAAGACAAAGGTATAGACAAGTAATGTGGCCAAAGGCTGCAAAACAAGCCAAGCAATGCCAAGCATAGAGCCGCGATAGCGAGATGTGATGTCGCGCCGCGTGAGCGAGTAAATGAGCTTGCGGTGGGCAATGAAGCTACGTATTATCTCAACGGGATGAGAGCTGAAATTTTGCATCAGTCAAATACCACAGCGTGCTCGAGAGTTCGGCCTGCCTGATCTTTAGACGAGAGAGAGGGGGCTTGATCAATAGGCCACGTAATCGCAAGCTTCGGATCATTCCAAACAATGCAGCGCTCATGCGCGGGCGCATAATAATCAGTTGTTTTGTACAAAAACTCTGCTGTTTCTGAGAGCACGACAAAACCATGCGCAAAGCCTTCGGGCACCCAAAGTTGGCGTGCGTTCGTTGCGCTTAAATTGACGCCCACCCATTTTCCGAAATTGGGTGAGCTCTTGCGAATATCAACGGCCACATCAAACACTTCGCCTTGCGTCACGCGCACGAGCTTGCCTTGGGGCTGCTGCAATTG
>JANMFP010000626.1:0-3512 GCA_031378135.1 Variovorax sp.
GAGCAGTGGTCGATTGACTTTGCTCGCAACGGCAAATTGGTGCTCTGCCGCGATGAGGCTACGCTGCGCAGGCAGGCCAAGCAAGTGGCTTTGCAGGCCAAACTTGGATCAAGCCAAGAGGTGCTGAGTGCACAAGCATGCGCCGAGCGTGAGCCATCGCTTGCGCACATCGCCCATCAGTTTGCCGGCGGGATTTGGACGGAGAGTGAATGCGTGGCCGATCCGCATTTGCTGTGTCAGCAACTGGCGCAAAGCTTTGTGCAGCGAGGTGGCATGTTGGCTCTGGGGCAACGCGTGAACGCATTTGAGCGGCAGGGCCATCGCGTGCAATCGGTGCGCACCGAAATCGGCAATTTACCTTGCGATGCAGTGGTGATTGCTGCTGGCGTGGCAAGCCCGCGCTTGGGCGCGATGCTGGGCATGAGGCTGCCGATCTATCCGATCAAAGGCTACAGCATCACCGTGCCTGTGATCCATGCTGAAAAACTAGCGCGTTGCAGCATCACGGATTTGGGATTGAAAACAGTGTTCGCGCCACTGGGCCAGCATTTGCGCGTGGCCGCTGCGGCGGAGATCGTGGGCGAAGATGTGCGGATCGATCCCAAGCGCATTGCGCAAATGCTGCATGCAGTGAACCAGTTATTTCCTGGCGCTTGCGATTTGAGCGCACCGCAAACTTGGGCGGGCTTGCGCCCTGCGACGCCTAATTCGCTACCCATCATCGGGCAAGCAGGCAGCTGGGTGAGCAATGCTTGGGTCAATGCCGGGCAAGGCGCATTGGGCTTAACACTTGCAGCGGGCAGCGCGGCAAGGCTAGCGAGCGCTTTGTGAATTTAGATGACAGCCTCGGTCTGCGCCAATGCGTTTTGCATGCAATGTGTCATGCTGAGCGCCAAAAGCGAGCTGGGCCGGTTGGCCGGGCGCAGCGCATGAATCGGCACGACGATCTGTGGCTCCAGGGGCAACACCAGCACCTTGCTGCGATCTGCCGACACGGCAGTGCAACTGTCCACCAACGCAATGCCCACGCCATGATGCGCCAAGGCCAGTGCCGCATGGTACGTCTGCACCGTGACCACCGATTGCAGGCCCACGCCGGCTTCGCGACACGCATGGTTCAGATGTGTACCCACCGGGTCGCGCACATCGAGATTGATCACCGGAAGTTCTGCAATATCTTGCAAACTCACACTGCCTTTTTTGGCCAAACTGCTGGCCAGCATGCCTTTGGGCGCGATGCACATCATGCGCCCACGCGCAAGGAATTGTTGCTCCAAAGCCGGATGCGCGACAGCGCTGAACACAAAGCCCAGATCGGCTTCTTGCAGCACCAAAGCCGAAATAATTTGTGGCGAATGCAGGGCCTCCACCGTGACGCGCACCTCAGGATGCAGCTTGCGAAACGCTTGCAGCGCACGCGGAATGATTTCGTAGCTCAGCGTCAACACGGTGAGCATGTGCAGTACGTCATCGCGCTGACCGCTTTTGAGGCTATTGGCCAATCGCTGCACCTCATCGAGCTGGTGAAACAAGCGCTCGATATGCGGATACAGCGTTTGCGCCTCATGCGTGGGCACGAGCCGGCCCTTGGTGCGCTGAAACAGCGAGAAACCCAATTGCAATTCAGCATGCGCGAGGATGCGGCTCACCGCTGGCTGCGTCACATTAATGAGTCGCGCCGCTCCGCTCACGCTGCCTGTGAGCATCACTGCATTGAACACCTCGATATGCCGTAACCGCATGGTCAAGCGCCTTATGAATAAAACCCAGGGAGTTCTCTTTTTCGGAGATTGTGCATGAAACACCTCACGCTTTTTGTATTCTTTGCGTTCTTAAGCAATATTGCCCATGCCCAAAGCATGTTGGAGAAAATTCGCAGCGCCCGCGAGATCACGGTGGCGCATCGCGATGCCTCGATTCCGTTTTCTTATCTGGATGTCAACGGGCAGCCGATTGGCTATGCGATGGATTTGTGCCTCAAAGTCGTTGACGCGATCAAACGTGATCTGAAGCTGCCTGCGCTCGATGTGAAATACCTCAAAGTCACATCGTCTTCGCGCATCCCTGCGATTGCGCAGGGTCAGGCGGCGCTTGAATGCGGCTCAACCACCAACACCGCCGAGCGGCGCAGATCAGTGGATTACACGATTGCGCATTTCATCTCTTCGGCGCGTTTTCTCGTGCGCGTCGATTCCAACAACAATCGCTTGGAAGATTTAGAAGGCAAACAAGTGGTGTCCACGCGTGGTTCGACCAATCTCAAAACACTGGAACGCATCAATGCTGAGCGCGCCTTGCGTATGAAAATTGCTGAGGCTGCGGATCATGCGGAAGCGTTTGGCATGGTGCAGCAAAAAAAGGCAGACGCATTCGCCATGGATGATGTGCTGCTGTTTGGCCTACGCGCCAACTCCAGTGAGCCAGAGGCCTTCAAAGTCATTGGCAAACCGATGACGATTGAGCCTTATGCCATCATGCTGCCCAAGGGTGCTGCAGCATTCAAACGTGTGGTGGATACGGAGATGCGACGCATTATTTTGAGCGGCGAAATCAATGCCATCTATCGCAAATGGTTTGAGCAACCCATACCGCCAAAAAGTATCAATTTGAATCTACCGATGCCCTTCATGCTCAAAGATTCATTCAAATTTCCTAGCGACAAAGTGGCTGATTTGATCAATTGATCAGCTGGGCATTTTCAGACCGTGTTGCGATAACCAATGGAAGATCTCTGGCCAGAGCGTTGCGCCGATCTCTTTGCGGAAATAGCCCATGTGGCCAATTTGCTGCGCGCCCAGTGCATGGGGCTTGAGATCAATGCAAGCCACTTTTGTGCTGCGGTAGCCAGAGAAGAAGGCATCGCGCGAGGCGGGCGGGGCCCACAGGTCATCGGTGCTCGTTGCAGCCGCCACAGGAATGGTAACGCGGTCAAACAGTTTGGCAATCGCTTGAGCATCGGGTGCGGGATCGTCGAAAAAATAGCGCGGAAAACTGCACCAGCGCTTCCAATCGCGGTAGACACCCAGCGGGATGTCTTCGCCAATACCGAATTTGCTCATGGGCTGGTAGCCCAGCAAAGTGGTAGCGACTGGCCCAATGAGATGCCACAGCGTCCATACTTTGATGTGCTCAGAACGAGACATCCAGCCATGCCAGCCTGCGCCCCCACCACAAATATAGGCCGCTTGTAGCGCGTTGGGATCAGGCAGTTGGCCAATCGCATGCCCACCCAGGCTGTGACCGACCAGATAAGCTGGGCCGCGTGATGCGGCGTAGTCAACCGCTGCAGCTAAATCTTGCGCGCTCCAGTCGGCGTAGTCCATTTTGAAGCCGCGCAATGAGCCATTTTTCAGGCCACTTTTCGAGCCACCGATGCCTCGGTAATCTAATGCGATGGCATGCACGCCATGGCTGGCCGCATACTCGCAAAATCGTTTGTAAAAACCACGCGGCACAGCCGTGGCGCTGCCGATCACGATCCATTGGGATGCGTCGTGTGTATCGGCGGTGGG
>JANMFP010000108.1:0-9870 GCA_031378135.1 Variovorax sp.
GGCGGCTTCCGTCTTGCCCACGCCTGTGGGGCCGGAGAAGAGGAAGGAGCCAATCGGTTTGTCTGAACGACCTAGGCCTGAGCGCGCCATTTTCACAGCAGCGGCTAAAGCTTCAAGCGCGGCATCTTGGCCGAACACCACATTTTTCAGATCTCGCTCGATATTGCGCAATTTGCTGCGATCGTCGTTGCTCACGCTTGCAGGCGGGATTCTGGCTATCTTCGCCACGATATCTTCCACTTCAGACTTAGAAATCGTTTTTTTGCGTTTGTTCGCTGGCAAGATGCGCTGCGCTGCGCCGGCCTCATCGATCACGTCAATCGCTTTATCGGGCAAGTGGCGATCATTGATGTATTTGGCAGACAGCTCAGCAGCAGCTACTAATGCGCTCACTGCGAACTTCACACTGTGGTGCTCTTCAAACCGGCTCTTGAGGCCTTTTAAGATTTCAACGGTCTGCTCAATCGTCGGCTCAACCACATCGATCTTTTGGAAGCGACGCGAGAGCGCAGCGTCTTTCTCGAAGATGCCGCGGTATTCAGTAAACGTGGTGGCACCTAGGCATTTGAGCGAGCCGTTGGATAAAGCTGGCTTGAGCAAATTCGATGCATCGAGTGTGCCTCCAGAGGCAGCGCCTGCGCCGATCAGCGTGTGAATCTCGTCGATAAACAGCACGGCGTTGGGCTTGTCTTTCAAACCCTTGAGCACGCCTTTTAAGCGCTGCTCGAAATCGCCACGGTATTTGGTGCCGGCGAGCAGCGCACCCATGTCGAGCGAATACACGATGGCTTCGGCGAGGATTTCAGGCACATCTTTTTGCGTGATGCGCCAAGCGAGGCCCTCGGCAATGGCCGTTTTGCCAACGCCTGCTTCGCCCACGAGCAAAGGATTATTTTTGCGGCGGCGGCAGAGAATCTGAATTGTGCGCTCCACCTCATACTCACGACCAATCAGCGGATCAATCTTGCCATCCTTGGCCATTTGGTTGAGGTTTTGCGTGTATTGCTCAAGTGGAGAAGCTTTCTCGGATTTCTCTTCGCGCTCTTCACCACCCTCGCCCGCACCATCACCCGCTTTGGCTGGCTCTGGTGGATCAGTTTTCTTGATGCCATGCGCAATGAAATTGACCACATCAAGGCGCGTCACGCCTTGCTGATGCAAGTAATACACGGCATGCGAATCTTTCTCACCAAAGATGGCCACAAGCACGTTCGCGCCCGTGACTTCTTTCTTGCCATTGCCTGTGCTCTGCACATGCATGATGGCGCGCTGGATCACGCGCTGGAAGCCGAGCGTTGGTTGCGTATCAACCTCTTCCAAGCCCGCCACTTGGGGCGTGTTGTCTTTGATGAAGGTGGTGAGCGATTTACGCAGCTCATCGATGTTGGCAGCGCAAGCGCGCAGTACTTCAGCCGCGCTAGGGTTGTCTAGCAAAGCAAGCAACAAATGCTCTACTGTAATGAACTCATGGCGCTGTTGGCGCGCTTCGACAAAAGCCATATGCAAACTAACTTCAAGTTCTTGGGCAATCATAAAAATTCCTAGTGGCGTTCATCGTTAATTGATAACTTCATTTTGCTGCAAAACAAATAGCCTTGCATGCATACTTTTCAACTTGTGGGCTCGCTGACACATTGCAAGGGGTGGCCAGATTTGTTGGCAGCATCCATCACGCGATCCACCTTCGTAGCCGCCACATCCTTGCTGTAAACACCGCACACACCCTTACCATCCATATGGATTTTGAGCATGATTTGCGTGGCGGTTTCGCGGTCTTTGTAAAAAAACTCTTGAATCACGGCCACCACAAATTCCATGGGTGTGTAATCGTCATTCAGCAGAACGACCTGGTACATCTGTGGCGGTTTGGTTTTCTCTGGCGTACGCTCAAGCACGACAGAGCCGCCATCGTCTTCTTGGATAGGCTTAGGCGGTGGAGCTTGCGGTGGGCGAGGTGGGGTTTGAGTGGCCAATGGGAATCCTGATGAAAAAACACTGCTCTGCTAGATTTTAAGGCGAGCCTCTCGATTGCAAGAGCACCGCAACATTTCCCACAAACGCAGCAGTGAAGCTGTCAGGCACAAAACATCATTCAAAAAAACGTCTGGCTGAAATATCCAGCACGAAGACCGGCTGTGCCAAGCGAATCACATGTTCTCAATCATGGCTTGGCCAAAGCCCGAGCAGGACACTTGCGTCGCGCCTTCCATCAAACGCGCGAAATCGTAGGTGACTTTCTTGCTCAGAATAGCTTTCTCCATGGCGCTGATGATCAAATCAGCCGCCTCCGTCCAGCCCATGTGGCGCAGCATCATCTCCGCAGAGAGGATCATCGAGCTGGGATTGACATAATCTTTTCCTGCATATTTTTTAGCAGCGCCATGCGTCACTTCAAACATAGCCACGCCATCAGACATGTTTGCGCCAGGCGCTATGCCAATGCCACCCACTTGTGCAGCCAGCGCATCAGAGATGTAGTCGCCATTCAGATTCAAGGTGGCGATTACGCTGAACTCCACAGGCCGGAGCAAAACTTGCTGTAGAAAGGCATCCATGAAAACATCTTTGATGATGATGTTTTTGCCTGTCTTGGGATTCTTCAATTGACACCACGGGCCACCATCAATCAACGCCGCACCAAATTCAAGTTGCGCCAAAGCGTAGGCCCAATCCCGAAAAGCCCCTTCCGTGAATTTCATGATGTTGCCTTTGTGGACAATGGTCACGCTGGGTTTGTCGTGATCGATCGCATACTGGATTGCTTTTCGCACCAAACGCTCCGTACCCTCAGCAGACACAGGTTTGATGCCGATGCCCGATGTCTCAGGGAAGCGAATTTGCTTCACGTTCATCTCATTTTGCAAAAATTGAATGAGTTTTTTGGCTGAATCGCTGCCCGACTCAAACTCAATCCCGGCATACATGTCTTCACTGTTTTCGCGAAAGATCACCAAGTTGGTTTTTTCCGGCTCTTTCAAAGGAGAAGGCACGCCTTTGAAATACTGCACAGGCCGCAGGCAGACATACAAATCTAACTTCTGACGCAGCGCCACATTGAAGCTTCGAATGGCGCCCCCTGTAGGCGCACTCAAAGCACCTTTGATAGACACCGCGTACTCCTTCATGGCTGACAAGGTTTCATCTGGCAATCCGAGACCACTGCCATACAAGCTAGTGGCCTTTTCCCCGGCAAACACCTCCATCCAACGAATCTTTCTCGCGCTTCCATACGCTTTCTCGACCGCTGCATCCACCACTTTCAGCATCACAGGCGCAATATCTCGGCCTGCACCATCACCTTCGATGTAGGGGACGATCGGCTCGTTTGGCACATTCAGTGAAAAATCTTCATTAACCGTGATTTTTTGGCCAGCGGCAGGCACTTGAATGTGCTGGTACATGAGAATGACAGCTCCGAATTTTTAAAATAAATGACTGGACGCAGCTAAAACAAAGTTTTTTACTGCTTCAATGCGATCAGAGCCGCCCAAAAATACCAAAAATGGCTCATAAATCAAGCAGTTTCTCTTTTAACAATTTTATCCACAAATTTTTTCAGACTTTTGTCAACCTTGCGCAAAGCGCACCCGTTGTACGCACAACTCCCAAAACGGGAGGGATGTTTAATTAACCCAAAGGAAACTGACATGTCTAAAATCCTCGCCACTCTCGTTGCTGGTCTCTTCGCTGCTGCTGCTTTCGCACAAGCTCCTGCTGCTCCAGCTGCAGCTCCTGCTGCTAAGCCAGCCGCTGCTGCTCCTGCAGCCGCTCCAGCCGCTGCTGCCCCAGCAGCCGCTGCTAAGCCAGAGATGAAGAAAGAAGAAAAGCCAGCAGCCAAGGCAGAGAAAAAAGCTGCTAAGAAAAAAGCTAAGAAAGCTAAGATGGAAAAGAAAGCCTAATTTAGGTTTTTCCTCCCTCAAATTGCCCGTTGCGCGTCATTGCCAACGGGCAATTTTTATGGGAAATCGCATTGACTCGCTTTGCACCATCGCGCGGTGCTTGATTTTTATTAGACAATTCTCTGATGCATAAATCAACTTCCCCCTCATCTTTTTCGTTCCGCCGCAAGCTAATGGGCAGCGCGTTAGCACTTCTTGCGCCACTCGTATGGGCACAAGAAGAACCGCAGATGAATTTGAAGCGCACCACCTTGGGTGTAGGTATGCATCGCATCGATGCGCAAATCGCAGCAACGCCAGAGCAGCGGCAAATCGGCTTGATGTGGCGAAAAACGATGCCCGCGCACGAAGGCATGCTGTTTGTATTTGAGCAGCCCAGCCAGCAGTGCTTTTGGATGAAGAACACACTCATCCCACTGACCGCCGCTTTCATTGATGACGATGGTACGATTGTGAATCTCGTGGATATGAAGCCACAAACTCTTGAGCCCCATTGTTCTGCCAAACCCGTGCGCTACGTGCTAGAGATGAACAAAGGCTGGTTTGCAAAGAAGAATATCAAAGCAGGTGCCAAAGTCACTGGCATAACAAGCCGTTGATTAATGCTGGTGGGCAATAACTGCTGATCAGTAGCCGCTCCGTAGCAACGCACTAGCGTTGCACTGACGCTGTATTTCCGTTGCGATATCGCGCACTATTGATACAAAACACCAACAGACAACGCAAAAAAAAGGGAGCCTTTCGGCTCCCTTCAATTCGAGTGTAGAAATTGTTTTCTTAACGTCTGATCAAGCGATCAGTCTGTTAGCGAACAACAGCAATCTCAGCGCGCTTACCGGCCTTGAATGTGTAGAGTGTCAAAGCGCCGTTCTTGATGTCGCCTTTTTCGTCAAAAGAGATCACACCAGTCACGCCTTTGTAGTCAGCCGTAGCTGCGAGCACTGGCAGGTATTTTGCTGGATCAGCAGAATCAGCCTTGACCATCGCGGCGGCCATCACGCCCACTGCGTCGTACACGTAAGGTGAGTAAACTTGCACATCAGCATTGTTCTTGGCCTTGAAGTCAGCCTTGAATTTTTCCATACCAGCTTTGCCTTCGCCTTCCACGCCGCCTGCTTCTGCGCAAACAACTTGGTCGTCGGCCATGGCGTCGCCCGCTAATTTAGCGAGTTCTGCAGAGCAGATGCCGTCGCCGCCGAGGAACTTAACATTCAAGCCGAGTTGCTTGATCTGTTTCATCATTGGGCCAGCCACTGCGTCCATGCCGCCGAAGAAAATCACGTCTGGCTTCTTGGCCTTGATCGATGTCAAGATGGCCATGAAGTCAGTGGATTTGTCAGTGGTAAATTCGTGAGCAACTGTTTTGGAGCCAGCAGCTTCAACAGCTTTCTTGAACTCTTCTGCTACGCCTTGGCCGTAAGCTGTACGGTCGTCGATCACAGCGATACTCTTGCCCTTCAAGGTGTTCACAGCGTATTTGCCGAGTGTTCCACCGAGGTGAACGTCGTCAGCCACCACGCGGAATGTGGTCTTGAAGCCTTGGCGTGTGAACTTGGGGTTCGTGGCTGAAGGAGAAATTTGTGGAATGCCAGCAGCGCTGTAAATAGCGGATGCAGGAATGGAAGTGCCGGAGTTCAGGTGACCAATAACGCCGTTAACTTTGCTGTCAACTAGTTTCTGTGCAGCTGCGGTGCCCTGCTTAGGATCAGCGCCGTCGTCTTCAGCGACGAGTTCGAACTTTGCGGTTTTGCCGCCAATTTTCAAACCCTTGGCATTCAAATCAGCAATCGCCATGCGTGCGCCGAGTTCGTTGTCTTTGCCGAGGTGAGCGATAGCGCCGCTGACTGGGCCAACGTGACCGATTTTGACGACAGTCATGTCGCCGGCAGGCGCTGCTGGCGCAGCGGCTGGTGCAGCAGCGGCTGGCGCTGCTGGAGGTGTTTCCTTCTTGCCGCAGGCAATCAGGGTCAAGGCGATAGCGGCAGCGGTTGCCGATAGTTTCAGGGTTTGCTTCATTGAGCGTTTCTCCAGGTTGATGAGCGAAACCGAGAAGATACCCTAAAAAGCGGAACTTTGTCCAATATTTTGAATATAGGTCTCAGTATTTTCACCATGCTTTCATCAATACCTCTTATGTTGCATTCGATGCAGCATGGGCAATAGCCTGCGCCAAAGCCTCCTCCACCACTTGCCTGACGGTGGATTCCAGCTGCGGCTGCAACTCTTCAAACAATTTATGCGCATGCTCTAAGGCCAATAGAGACACCGTCTCGCGAATGCGGCGTTGTAGCTCGATATCGATGTATTGCCGCGTGCGCACCAAGAGTTGCTGGCGAAGCTGCTGGGCAATTTGCTCGGCACTTAAAGCTGAACTCAAGGTTAAATTCAGTCCTAAGCCCTGCACTGCATCTTGCTGAGCAGCATCAGGCGCATGCGACATCGAAGTCGAAGTCGCAACAGCTTGTCGCTGGGAGGCGGGAATCACTTGTGTGAGGGTGGGAACATAGCGAGGAGGTGTTTTTTGCATAGCGCTTGGCGATCTATGTGTAAGCCAAAATGACAATGAGCCAAATTAAGAGGCCAGATTCAGATCATGGCGCACGATCTCTACACCGCGCTCTGTGTAGTGCTTCCACCTCAGCCGAGCTGATTGTTTATCTGCCTCGTCTTGGCTGACGACTTCAATCACGCGCTCATAAGCCTCATAACCTGTTGGTACGCCTTGCGTTAAGTTAACCAATACCTGCCTGCCCTGGCCTTCTTCGCTTTGGCTACACAACCAGATTGGCGTGTGCTCGAGTTGCTGAGAAGAAAGAACACTCACGCGTGCATGCGGCACAAAATCCAAAGCACTGAAGCTCCACAACTGCTCATCCAGTTTGGCCAGCAACGCCTCATCAGCAAGCACAGCGACTGTGCTGCCACCAGCAGCCGCTTTGCGCAGCAAGCGGCAGGCGTAGGCGAGTTTGCCGGGTGCGTTGAAATGAAAGGCAACTGCAGTCATGCTATTGATTAGGTAGCACGTTGCGCTGATTTCTTCCCGGCTACCAGGTATTTTTGCTCTAAATTCAAGAGAAATTTCATGATCAGAGGCACGGGCCGGCCTGTTGAGCCTTTAGCTGCACCGCTCTTCCATGCCGTGCCAGCGATATCCAAATGCGCCCAAGGATATTTACCCGCAAAGCGTTGCAAAAATTTCGCCGCTGTGATTGCACCGCCCATGCGGCCTGCCACGTTAGCCACATCAGCAAAATTGGTTTTGAGGCCCTCTGCGTACTCTTCATCAAGCGGCATGCGCCATGCGAGATCTTGCGAGGCCTCGCCAGCATGCAAGAGTTGCGCCGCCAAATCATCATCTGCACTGAAAAGGCCACTGCGCACAGCGCCGAGTGAGACCACGCAAGCGCCCGTGAGCGTGGCGATATCCACCACCGCCGCTGGCTTGAATCGCTCAGCATAGGTGAGCGCATCGCAGAGGATCAGGCGGCCCTCGGCATCGGTGTTCAGAATTTCAATCGTTTGCCCGCTCATGCTGGTCACCACATCACCGGGCTTGATGGCGTTGTGCGAAGGCATGTTTTCGCAGCTGGGAATCAGACCGATCACGTTGAGCTTTGGCTTCTGTACCGACAGCGCTTTGAACACGCCTAGCACGCTGGCCGCGCCGCACATGTCGAATTTCATCTCATCCATCTCGCCGGCAGGTTTGATGGAAATGCCGCCGGTATCAAAGGTGATGCCTTTGCCAACCAAAACCGTTGGCGCAACAGATTTAGCCGCGCCCAAATATTTCAAAACGATGAACCGCAACGGCTCGGCGGAACCTTGGGCCACAGCCATGAAGGAGCCCATTTTGAGCTTGGCCACTTCTTTGGGCCCAAGCACTTCACAGCTCACCGGCGATTTACCGGCTGCGATGCTTTGCGCTGCTTTGGCGAGCAGTGTTGGCGTGGCGTGATTGCCGGGGCGATTGCCCCATTCCTTGGCCAATTCAACACCTGCAATCAGCGCATGCGCCTGCTGACCATCCGCGTTCAGGGCTTTGACCAAATCTGCACTGGCCAGATTAACCGTAACTTTGCTGAGCTTGCGTGCTTCAGCTTTTGGCTTGGTATGGGTGTACACATAACTCGACGATGCAGCCGCCTGCATGGCGGCTTGCAGGGCATCACCGCCGAGACTCTTCAGCTCCGCGAGACACAGCAATACATGCGCTGATTTCACAGAACTGGGAAATTTGCATGCAGAAAACGCGGCTGCACAGGCACGCGCTACATCTTTATCGCCAGCTTTGCCTGCACCTACCAAAATCACTTGGCGTGCAGCAATACCTTCTGAACGATAGCAACTGATCATCTTTCCTGTGGCTGTGTCCAAATCATCATGCGCCAAGGCTGCAAGCATAAGTTGCTGAAGTGCGGGCAGGTTGCTGGACGCGGCTTTGGCTTGTTTATCAGGGCGAGCGCTATCAGGCACCAGCACAATCAAAACATCACAGGTCGTCTGCCCGCAAGATGCCCAAGACAAATTCTTCAGTTCAAAGTTCATAATAGAGGCTTTCGCAGACGCACCAGAGTGCAAGACATTTTTCAACAGACCTGATGTTATTCCATTCCTCCATCCGCCAAGAGCTGGCGCGCAGTTTTGTGGCGACTTTAGTGGTGCTCATTACCGTGGTGATGAGCATGATGCTGATTCGCTCTTTGGGTTTGGCGGCCAAGGGCACCGTGAATCCTCGCGACGTGATCATGCTCATGGGCTATGCCTGCTTGGGGCATTTATCCACCATCATGACGCTCTCGTTGTTTATTGCAGTCACCAACACGCTCTCGCGCATGTACCGCGAATCAGAAATGGCGGTGTGGTTTGCCTCGGGCAAAGGCTTGTATGGCTTTGCCAGCCCCGTGCTCCGCTTTTCCTGGCCCATTCTGCTGGCCATTGCCACTCTGGCTGCTGTGGTGTGGCCATGGACAGCACAGCAAACCAACAAGCTGCGCTCGCAATACGAGCAGCGTGGCGATTTGGATCGCGTCTCGGTGGGGCAATTTCAAGAAAACGCCTCAGGCTCGCGGGTGTTTTTTGTTGAGGCGGCTGATTCAGGCAGCAGCGCTGGCATCAGTTCTTCGCCCACCGTCACGGGCACAGCGGCCGAGCTGCTCAAACGCCAAGCAAAAAATATTTTCGTTTCCGAGACCAACGGCAAAAAACAAATCATCACCTCAGCACGCGGCGGCTCGATAGACAAAATTACCGATGATCAGTTCGTGGTGCTCAAAAACGGCCAGCGCTTGGAGCAAGATGGCAGCACCCAGCAATTGAAAGTGATCGAATTTGAAGAATATGCCGTGCTTGCTAATGCATCTAAGCTGGCCAATACACGCGAGCCTCCGGCCAAATCGGTCAATACCCTCGATCTGCTGGCCAAGCCGAGCAACACGAATCTTGCGGAGCTGAGTTGGCGCATTGGCATCGCCTTGGCGGCTTTCAACCTCATCCTGATTGCGCTGCTGCTCTCTGCTGTCAATCCACGCGCAGGCCGAGGCTTTGGCATCGCCTTTGCGCTGCTGGCTTTTGTGGTTTATTACAATCTGCTCAATGTGGGTTTCTCGCGCATCGCCAGCGGACGGACTGATTTCCTGACGTGGATATTCACCTTGCATGGAGGCGTATTCCTACTCACTCTTGGCTGGATGGCACTGCGCCACAACCAGTGGACTTGGCGCCAGCTTTTGCCGCGCACTTTACCGCGCACTCTGCCGCACTCTGCTGTGGCCTCATCGACTGCGCGGGCCGCCTGAATACCATGCAAACCATCCGCCGCCTACTGCATCGCGAAATTTGGATCTCCGTTGGCTTCGTGGCGCTCGCCTTCCTCACCTTGTTTTCGTTTTTTGATTTGGTCGAGGAACTCGATGATATTGGCAAGGGCAATCCTGCCAGCCCTTACCGCCTCACGCATGCCGCGCTCTAC
>JANMFP010000127.1:0-3458 GCA_031378135.1 Variovorax sp.
TTTTGCCCCACTTGCTCGCAGGCTGCCTTGAACAAATGCGGGTGCAATTGCTCAGCTAAAAATTTATCGCTCAAGCCTTGGTCAATCAAAATCGCTTGCTCAAGCACTGCGCTGCCACGCGCCAGCAGCAATTGCGTTGCATCATGCGCCTGCCATGCGGCCTCATCTGCGCCCAAATAACCCGCAAATGCTTTGCGCCCCCAAGGGCACTGCGCAGGCGCGCAAATCGGTGCAAATGCGGAGACCGATTGAAAGACTTGCGGGTGGCGCAAAGCCAAGGTCAATGCACCATGCCCGCCCATCGAATGGCCCATGATGCCCAAGCGCTTGGCATCAATAGGAAAACTTTGAGGCAACAGAGCCAGCAACTCTTTCATCAAATAACTCTCCATGCGCCAATGCGTGGCCCAAGGCTGCTGTGTCGCATCCAGATAAAAACCCGCTGCCACGCCAAAGTCCCACGCATCAGCTTGACCAGGCACATTCGTGCCGCGCGGGCTGGTGTCCGGAGCCATCAAGGCCAAGCCCAATTCGCTCGCGATACGCTGCGCGCCTGCTTTCGCAGCAAAGGTTTCCTCGTTGCAAGTTAAGCCCGCCAAATACATCACCGCAGGCACAGGGCCGAAGCTTGCCGCAGGCGGCAAATACAGTGCAAATCGCATCGGCAAACCGATGTGCTCGGAGGCATGCTCATAAAAAAACTGCGTGCCGCCGAAGCAGGCGTGCGCACTCAGTTTTTTGAAATCGCCCATACAGAGTAGTCTTAGAAATGGATCACAGTGCGAATCGATTTGCCTTCGTGCATCAAATCAAACGCTTCGTTGATGTTGTCTAGGCCCATGGTGTGCGTCACAAACGGATCAAGCTCAATCTCGCCCGTCATCGCTTGCTCGACCATGCCGGGTAGCTGCGTGCGCCCCTTCACGCCGCCAAAGGCTGAGCCGCGCCACACGCGGCCTGTGACGAGCTGAAAGGGGCGCGTCGAGATCTCTTGCCCCGCACCCGCCACGCCAATGATGATGCTCTCGCCCCAGCCTTTGTGGCAGCATTCCAGCGCAGCGCGCATCACATGCACATTGCCAATACATTCGAATGAAAACTCCACACCGCCATCCGTCATTTCCACAATCACTTCTTGAATCGGCTTGGCAAAGTCTTTTGGGTTCACGCAATCGGTCGCGCCGAAGTGGCGAGCCAAATCAAATTTACTTGGGTTGGTATCAACCGCAATGATGCGCCCTGCCTTGGCTTGCCGCGCGCCCTGCACCACAGCCAAGCCAATGCCACCGAGGCCAAACACCGCCACCGTGTCGCCGGGCTTGACCTTCGCCGTGTTGTGCACCGCACCCAAGCCCGTGGTCACGCCGCAACCGAGCAAGCACACTTTCTCATGATCGGCAGCGCTGTTGATCTTGGCAAGCGAGATTTCATTGACCACCGTGTATTCACTGAATGTCGAGCAACCCATGTAGTGATAAATCGGCTGGCCTTGGTAAGAGAAGCGGCTCGTGCCATCAGGCATCAAACCCCTGCCTTGCGTGGCGCGCACTTTTTGGCACAGATTGGTTTTGCCGGATTTGCAAAATTTGCATTCTCTGCATTCAGCGGTGTAAAGCGGAATCACATGATCGCCCACTTTCAGGCTGCTCACGCCTTCGCCCACCTGCACCACCACGCCTGCGCCTTCATGCCCGAGCACCGCAGGGAAAATCCCTTCTGGATCGTCGCCCGACAAAGTGAACGCATCGGTGTGGCATACACCCGTGTGGCTGATTTTGACCAGTACTTCGCCATGCCTGGGCGGCTCTACATCGATCTCAACAATCTGCAAAGGTTTACCGGCCTCAAAAGCAACGGCTGCACGTGATTTCATGAATAACTTTCTTCGATTCTGGCGCTACAAAGGCTGACGGTGCGCCAAGCCATTTCACACGCGTTCGAGAATAACCGCAATCCCCTGCCCCACGCCAATGCACATGGTGCACAGCGCGTAGCGGCCTTGCGTTTTGTGGAGTTGGTTCACAGCCGTTGTGGCCAAGCGAGCGCCTGAAGCGCCCAGAGGATGGCCGAGTGCAATTGCGCCGCCATTGGGATTGACTCGCGCATCATCGTCTTTTAAACCGAGATCGCGGAGCACGGCTAAACCTTGCGCAGCAAAGGCTTCATTGAGCTCAATCACATCCATTTGATCGAGCCTCAATCCGGTCAGCGCCAGCACCTTGCGCGTCGCAGGCGCGGGGCCGATACCCATGATGCGCGGGGGAACGCCAGCAGTGGCCATGCCCACCACGCGAGCGCGGGGCGTGAGGCTGTATTTCACAGCGGTCTTCTCATCGGCCAGCAGCAAGGCACACGCACCGTCGTTCACGCCGCTGGCATTGCCGGCAGTCACCGTGCCATCGGGCCGCACCACGCCTTTGAGTTTGGCAAGAGCTTCGAGGGAAGTTTCTCTTGGGTGCTCATCTTGATTGACGATGATCGCATCGCCTTTCTTTTGGGCAATAGAAACCGGCGTGATCTCCGCATCAAAGTAGCCCGACTTTTGCGCTGCGACCGCTTTCATCTGCGAAGCCAATGCCATGCGATCCTGGGCTTCGCGCTCAATCTTAAATTCAGTGGCCACGTTTTCCGCTGTCTCTGGCATCGAGTCAATGCCGTATTTTTCGCGCATCAACTTGTTAACGAAGCGCCAGCCAATTGTTGTGTCATAAATCTCCGCCGCACGGCTGAATGCACTCGTGGCCTTGGGCATCACAAACGGTGCACGGCTCATACTCTCTACGCCGCCCGCTATCATTAACGTCGCTTCACCCGACGAAATAGCGCGTGCAGCTGTACCCAAAGCATCCAAACCCGAGCCACACAAGCGGTTCACAGTGCTGCCCGGCACTAGGGTCGGCAAGCCCGCCAAGAGAGAAGCCATGTGTGCAACATTGCGGTTGTCTTCCCCCGCTTGGTTCACGCAACCGTAGATCACATCCGTCACCGCTTCCCAATCGACCTGCGGATTGCGCACCATCAAAGCTTGGAGCGGAATCGCGCCGAGATCATCAGTGCGGACGGAGGACAGCGCACCGCCGTAGCGGCCAAATGGGGTGCGGATGGCGTCAACAATGTAGGCGTGGTTCATGGTGTAGTCAGGGCCAAAGCAGGGTCAGGGTCAGGATCAGATTCAGGGTCAGTAAGTCTCTAAATGTAGCCGCCCTTGCGTCTTGAGGGCGTCGCCGATGCGAGCCCAATCCAGGCCTGCACCTTCAGCAATCTCTCTCAAAGCCAAGACCACGCCTTCTTCCATCGACTTGAGGCCACAGACATAAAAGTAAGCATTCGGGTCTTGCAGCAGCAATGCGAGGTCAGCAGCGCGTTGGCGCATCGCATCTTGCACGTAGCGCTTGGGCTGCCCTGCTTCTCTGGAATAGCAAAATTCTGTATCGATGAAGTCTTTGGGCAGTTGCTGC
>JANMFP010000204.1:0-1631 GCA_031378135.1 Variovorax sp.
TGGAGGATTTCTTCTTGCAAATCAGACATCAAATGGCACGCATGGTGTGAAACAAAGCATGATATTTCACTATAGAAAGAATAGCAAACTATACAGATAATACGCCGGCGACCTGCTGATTTTTCTTGAAAAACGTCAGAACAACGACAAACTGACCCAATACGCCACAGCCGCCACAAACGCACTCGCTGGAATCGTGAAAATCCATGCCCACACGATGCCGCCCGCCACAGCCCAGCGCACACCGCTGGCGCGCTCCACTGAGCCCACGCCCACAATCGCACCCGTGATCGTGTGCGTCGTCGAGACGGGAATGCCCATGGCGGTGGCGGTAAATAACGTGAGCGCGCCGCCGGTTTCCGCGCAGAAGCCGCCCACGGGTTTGAGCTTGGTGATTTTCTGGCCCATTGTCTTCACAATGCGCTAGCCGCCAAACATGGTGCCCAAGCCAATCGTGATGTAGCAGGCAATCACCACCCAGCCGGGCAGATAATTTTTATCGGCCTTCATCCATTCCGGCAGGCCAGCCACGCCCGAAGCCGTCGCGGCCATCAGCAGCAGCCAAATGATGCCAGCTGTTTTCTGCGCATCGTTGCCGCCGTGGCCCAAGCTGTAAGCGGCCGCTGAGACAAGCTGCAAACGGCGAAACCAGCGGTCGGTTTGGCTCGGCGTGCGTCGGCGGCAGACCCATGCCACGAGCACGAGCATGAGCGAGCCGAGGATGAAGCCCATGAGCGGTGAGACCAAAATAAAGGCCACAATTTTCAAAATACCCGCCGTGATCAAGACGCTTGTGCCCGCCTTGGCAATCGCCGCGCCCACAATGCCACCAATCAATGCATGCGAAGAGCTTGAGGGAATGCCATACCACCAAGTGAAGATGTTCCATGTGATCGCGCCGATCAAGGCGCCAAATACCACATGCATATCCACAATCCCTGGTGTGACCACGCCTTTGCCAATCGTGGCGGCCACGCTCAGGTGAAATATGAAGTAAGCCACGAAGTTAAAAAACGCCGCAAACACCACCGCCTGCACGGGCTTTAAAACGCCCGTGGAAACCACGGTGGCAATTGAATTGGCGGCATCGTGAAAGCCGTTCATGAAGTCAAATGCCAATGCGAGCAGCAAAAGCATCAAGACCACCCAGAGCGCTGTTGGAGCGATTTCCATCGTCAAACCCTTCGTTGTAAATTGGCGTTTTAGGGTTTGAGTGGAAATCAAGAATTTTCGAGCACCACGCCCTCGATCAAATTGGCCACGTCTTCGCAGCGGTCGGTAATCGTCTCCAGCAACTGGTAAATCGCTTTGAGCTTGATCACCTCGCGCACATCAGGCTCTTCGCGAAAGAGCTTGCTCATGGCTGAGCGCATCACACGATCTGCATCGGATTCCAAGCGGTCAATTTCCTCGCAGGTTTTCAGCGCTGCTTCTGCCGTGTCGTTATCCGACAGCTTAGACAGCAAACCCACCGCGCTTTTGAGGCGCTCGCAGCATTTCACACTCAGGTCCGTCAAGCGCTTGATCTCATCGGTCATGGTGCGCACGTCATACAGCGCCATCGTCTCGGCCGAGTCCTGAATCAAGTCGGCCACATCATCCATCGTGTTGATGAGTTTGTGAATTTGCTC
>JANMFP010000220.1:0-7077 GCA_031378135.1 Variovorax sp.
ACAAACCAAGCAACTGCTCGCAGATTTCAAGCGCGAAGAATCCCTGCAAAAGTCCGATTTCCACACGCCCTACAAAGCGCCCAACGCCCTGCCCCTCGGCGCTGAGCCGCTGCTCGTCACGGAAATCAGCGTCACGCCCCTTCCCTCTGGCCAACTGCAACTCGCGTTCAACGAAAAGCTCCAGTTAGATAGCGGCCAACCCCATCCCCATCCCAATCCGCGTGGCTTTCGCGTGGCGCTGGAGCAAAAATTGGTGCACGGCTTTGTGCATCTTCTGCAAAAGGCCATGGATGTATCGCAATGGGCAGGTGTGCCTTTAGCCGCTGCTAGTCAAGACGCTCTGCCTGGAGATGGAACGATGGGCGGCGGTAGCGGCGGCGGAGATGGTGAGCGGCCTAGGTATTTGAATTGAGGCCAGTCTCGCCCCATTTCGCCAAGGCCGCATCATCGCTCACTCGAGCATCCACCCATCGCACCCCTGAAGGCGTCAGTTCCTTCTTCCAAAAAGGCGCTTGGGTTTTCAAGTAGTCCATCAAGAATTCGCAAGCTTGAAAGCTCTCGCCGCGATGTGCGGAAGTCACCGCGACCATAACGATCTGATCCAGTGGCTGCATCACGCCAATGCGGTGAATCACCCGCGCCGCATAAATATCGAAGCGCTGATGCGCATCGTCAATCATTGCTTCGATGGACTTTTCTGTCATGCCCGGGTAGTGCTCTAGCTCCAGCGTGCTCACATCCAATCCGTCATTGCGATCCCTTACCGTGCCAACAAAGCTGCATACCGCACCTACGCGCTTATCGCCTGCGCGAAGTGCTGCAATTTCCGTAGCAAGATCGAAATCTTGCGTTTGAATCACAACTCTTGGTTTGACGCCTGGCTTCATCGCACTCATCGCTTCAGCCCCCCGTTACCGGCGGGAAGAAAGCCACTTCGCAACCATCGCTGAGCAAAACAGATTCCTCTGTCATCGTGTGATTGAGTGCCACACGCAGCGCTTGGCCGCGCGCCAATGCTTGCGCGAACGCACCGCCGCGCGCGATCAACTCATCGCGCAGGCTGGCCACCGTGGCAGCGCTCGTCTGAACTTGCTCGCCACTCATGCCCAATGCTTCGCGCACAGAGGCAAAATATTTGATAGAGACGCTGGTCATAACACTTCAGAAAAAGGAATAAAGCGCACGATATCACCTTGCGTGATTTTGTGCCCAGCGGGCACATCCACCAAGCCATCGGCCCAGACGCAGGAGGTGAGCACGCTGGAATTTTGGTTAGGAAAGCGATCAAGCCCACCAGCCGCGTTGCGCTTCACACGTAGAAATTCACGGCGTTTATCGGGCTTTGCCGGCGTAAAATCTGCGCGGAGTGCTATTGTATTGATAGTAGATAGATCACCGCCCTGCCCTTGAAGGCGAGCCAGCAGTGGACGCACCAGCAGCAAGAAAGTGACGAAGCTGGATACCGGATTGCCCGGCAAACCAACAAAATGCGCGAAGCCATCAGCGGAACGATTCACGCGCCCATAAGCAAACGGCTTACCCGGCTTCATGGAAATGCTCCATAAATCCAAGCTGCCCAGTTGCTGCACAGCGGGCTTGATGTGATCTTCCTCGCCCACGCTCACACCGCCGCTCGTCAAAATCACATCATGGGAGGCTGCAGCTTGCTGCAAGGCTTGCAACGTGGCCTCACGCTTGTCTGGCACGATGCCTAAATCCGTCACTTCGCAACCCGCGCGCAGCAGCATCGCGCGCAGAAAAAATCGATTGGAGTTGTAAATCGCGCCCGGCTTCAAATCTTGCGGCTTCACTGCGCCGGGCATCACCAGCTCATCGCCCGTAGAAAACAAAGCCACGCGCACGCGGCGGCTCACCAGCACCTGATCGAAGCCCAAACTCGCAATCAGCCCCAGCGCGGCAGGCGCGAGCAGCTCACCTTTTGAGAGCGCGACTGCGCCCTGCTTCAAATCTTCACCGCGATAACGCACCCATTGGCCCGCCTTGGGCACGCTGGTGACACGAACGCCTCCCTCGCAAGCATTGACCGTTTCACAATCCTCCTGCATCACCACGCAATCAGCGCCCGGCGGCATGGGTGCGCCAGTGAAAATCCGCGCCGCAGACAAGGGCTCTAGCGCCTTGCCAAAGTGCCCCGCCGCAATGCGTTGCGTGACTTGCAACACCACACCCGCCTCGCGAACATCGCTGCTGCGCATCGCATAACCATCCATCTGCGAATTATCAAAGCCTGGTACATCGAGTGGGCTCGCCACATCAGCGCCCAGCACGCGGCGATCTGCATCAAACGTCGAAACCGTCACTGTCTCGCCCAGCGGCTCGGCGGCCGCTAAAAGCTCAGCAAGCGCTTGTTCAAGTGTGCGCAGCGGCGGAAATTTTGGAGCGTTCATAACGGTTAACTGTAATAGCTCGCCACGTATTCAAAACGCTCGCCGTTATCCACCAGCCATTGCGCCACAGCATCTGCGCTGTTCACATCGAGCACAGGGCGCAGCGTCTTGCCATCAAAAATTTCCGGCGCATCGGTTGCGATCGCCACAATGAAATTATCTTCCGCGTAGAGCGTCGGTTTGCCCGCGCTGGGGCGATGCACTTCGATTTTTTGAATATCGGATTGCTTGAAGCCTTCAACCAATACCCAATCCACGCCGTCATAGAGCTCAGCAATCAAATGATGCACAGACAATTGCGTTTCTTTCTCAAACTCTCGCATCAAAGCCACACGACGGCTAGAAGCCACCACGACTTCAAATGCGCCAGCCTCGCGATGGCGGTGCGTGTCTTTGCCTGCATGGTCAATATCAAAGGCATGATGCGCATGCTTAACGACAGAGACGCGAAGCCCGCGCAGCTTGAGTGCGCTGATCAGGCTTTCCACCAGTGTCGTCTTGCCCGAGCCGGAGAATCCAGCAAATCCAATAACTTTCATATTGCTCTTAATTTAATAGCGCCTTGCGCAGTAAGTACGCCGGCAAACCGCCATTTTTCCTTAAATTTCTCAAGAATGCTTTTCGATCAGTGCTTTGACCTGATCAACATCCGGCTTCATCACCATCACGCGCTTAGGCAGTGCCTCAATGCCTTCAAACTTCGCCGGGCGAGAGGGCTCACGCCCCAAAGCCTCCACAATCGTGGCAGCAAATTTGATGGGTAGCGCCGTCTCTAAAACGATCATCGGCACGCCACTCTTCTCATGCGCGCGCGCCACCTTGACGCCATCAGCCGTGTGCGGATCAATCATCACGCCATGCTGCTCAAACACCTCTTTGATCGTTTGCAACCGATTCGCATGTGAGCTGTTGCCGCTCGCAAAGCCATATTTGCCTGCTGCTTGCGCAAAGCGAGGATCGCCACTCAGATCAAACTTCCCATGGGCGCTCAATTGCGTTGTGAACATATCTTTGACCGCCACGCCATCGCGCCCAAGCAAATCAAAAACGAAACGCTCAAAATTGCTGGCCTTAGAAATATCCATCGACGGGCTTGACGTCTCATGGGTATCGTTGCTGGAGCGCACGCGATACATGCCAGTGCGGAAGAACTCATCCAGCACGTTGTTCTCATTGGTCGCCACAACAAGTTTATCAATCGGCAGCCCCATCATGCGCGCCACATGGCCTGCGCAGACGTTGCCGAAATTGCCGCTCGGCACGCAGAAGCTCACCTTTTGCGCATTCGATGTCGTGGCATACAAATAACCCGCAAAGTAATAAACGACCTGCGCCAAGAGTCGCGCCCAGTTGATCGAATTGACCGTACCAATTTTGTATGTCTTCTTAAAGGCCAAATCATTCGACACGGCTTTCACCATATCTTGGCAATCGTCAAACACGCCTTCCACGGCGATGTTAAAAATGTTCTCATCCATCAAGCTAAACATTTGCGCCTGCTGAAACGGGCTCATGCGGTTGTGTGGGCTCAGCATGAAGACTTTGACACCCTTCTTGCCGCGCATCGCATATTCCGCTGCGCTGCCTGTATCGCCGCTGGTTGCGCCAAAGATATTTAAAGTCTCATTGCGGCGCGCCAGCTCGTATTCAAACAAGTTGCCCAGCAATTGCATCGCCATATCTTTGAAGGCCAGCGTTGGGCCATTGGATAGCGCTTGCAGATGCAAGCCAGTGCTGCCCAGAGGAGTAACTGGCGTGATCTCTTTCGTGCCATACACCTCTTGCGTGTAGGTCTTCTCGCACAAGCGCTTCAAATCCGCAGCGGGAATATCGTCGATGTACAGCGAGAGAATTTCGAAAGCGAGCGACGCATAGCCTTGATTCAAAAGCACACCGCGCAATAGCGTGAGCTTCGCGTCATTGATCTGCGGATAAGTCTCAGGCAGATACAACCCACCGTCAGGCGCCAAGCCTTCGAGCAAGATATCAGAGAAGCCAACTCGGCCAGCGTGGCCACGGGTGGAGAGATATTTCATCTTGGGGAAATGACGGGAACGTCGGGGAAATAAGTGCTGATGCGTTTGGCATCACGCGTCATCAGGGTAAAGCCTTCGGCGCGTGCATGCGCACCGATAAAAAAATCTGGCAATGTCGCGGCGCGCGAGCCGCCTGCAGCGCGATAGCGGCGATGCGCCAAGCTAGCTTCAAACGCAGCTGCTGGCGAGATATGCAAATACTGGATGCCAGTCGATTTGAGAAATTGATCCTGCAAAGCACCCGTTTTAAAAGTGCGCGAAATCTCGGCATAGACCAAAGCGTTGATGCCTAGGGAATCGCGCTGCACAGCCAGCGCCAATTGCTCTGAGCACCACTCAAACCATTCCGGCGTTTTCTCCAAAAGGTCGATCAGCACGCTGCTGTCCACCAAAATCATTGGTTCCAGCCTTCGCCACGGGTTTCATTGAGAATCTCTTCCGTGGTCATGCCCGAAGTGCCTTTGCCGATCCATTTTAGAAACGGATTTTCTTGCGGCTCAATAGGCTTTTTCACGGGAAACATCAGCACTTGCCCATTGGCCTTGACCTCGTAGTCAATCTCTTGCCCCGGCAACACGCCCAGTGCCTGCCGTACGGCTTTAGGCACAGTAACTTGGCTTTTGGTAGTAAGGGCGTATCCCATGATTTGCTGGCTTTGTGAGATGCAAAAAAGTAATACCAAATTTTATCATTACTTTTACAAAACAGCCGCCAACCGAGCCGCCTGATCAATCGCCCGCTTCGCATCGAGCTCGCCCGCCTCTTTCGCGCCGCCGATCACATGCGCCTTTTTGCCAAGCGCTTCCAGCTCATCCGCCAGCTTGCGCAGCGGCAGCTGCCCCGCGCAGAGCACGATGGTGTCAGCTTCGATCCAGCGGGGGTTTTCGCGCTTTTCGCCGTCGCTCACCATCATGCCTTCGTCGCTAATGCGCTCGTAATTGACACCGCCTACCATGCGCACTTGCTTCATCTTGAGCGCGGTGCGGTGAATCCAGCCGGTGGTTTTGCCAAGGTTTTCGCCGAGCTTGCCTTCTTTGCGTTGCAAGAGCGTGATCTGCCGCGCGGGAGGCTCGGCTTTCGCGCCTTCGGGTGACAAGCCACCTGGTGCAGAAGCCGGATCAGTCACGCCCCATTCGGCTTGCCACTCTTTCAAATTCGTCGTGGTCGAATGCCCATCTGTGACCAAAAACTCCGCCACATCAAAGCCAATGCCGCCCGCGCCAATGATCGCCACGCGCTTGCCCACCGGTTTTTTATCGCGCAATACCTCGATATAGCTCAGCACCTTCGCATGATCTTGCCCTTCAATCTTCGGATCGCGAGGAAGCACGCCGGTAGCGATGATCACCTCATCAAAATCTTTCACATCACTAGCCGCCACGCGCTTGCCCAACTGCAATTGCACGCCCGTGACTTCCACACGCCGCTTGAAATACCTCAGCATCTCGTGAAACTCTTCCTTGCCTGGGACTTGTTTGGCCATATTGAGCTGGCCGCCCAGCTCAGCGGCTGCATCAAACAAATGCACCTCATGCCCGCGCTCAGCCAGCACGGTGGCCGCCGTCAAGCCCGCAGGTCCCGCGCCCACCACGGCCACGCGCTTTTTCGCCACGTTCGAGTGGATTGGGCGATAAACCAGCTCTGTCTCATGGCAAGCGCGCGGGTTCACCAAGCAACTCGCCAATTTATTTTTAAACGCATGATCGAGGCAAGCCTGATTGCAAGCGATACAAGTGTTGATCTGATCGGCTTGCACCAGTCGCGCCTTTTTCACGAAATGCGGGTCAGCCAGCAAGGGGCGAGCCATGGAAACCATATCGGCGCAGCCATCCGCCAAGACTTGCTCGGCCACTTCAGGCGTGTTGATTCGATTGCTCGTGATCAACGGCGTGGTGATGCCGCTCGCTGCAAACTCTGCTTTCATCTTCTGCGTCACCCCAGCAAAGGCCGCACGCGGCACGCTGGTGGCAATCGTCGGCACACGCGATTCATGC
This sequence comes from Variovorax sp., assembly GCA_031378135.1. Lineage (GTDB taxonomy): Bacteria > Pseudomonadota > Gammaproteobacteria > Burkholderiales > Burkholderiaceae_C > JANMDU01. The sequence goes on from JANMFP010000220.1 coordinate 6,439, forward strand.
CAGCCAATGCCGGTGTTGATGATGCTCGCCCCGCCCTGAGCCACCGCTTTGCCCAGCGTGACGATCTGATCCCAGCTGCTGCCGCCCGGCACCAAATCAATCATCGAGAGCCGATAAATGATGATGAAATCTTTGCCCACTGCCTCCCTCGTGCGCTGCACGATCTCCACCGGCAGCCGCATGCGATTGGAATAATCGCCGCCCCATTCATCATCGCGATGATTCGTAGCATTTGAGAGAAATTGGTTGATCAAATACCCTTCCGAGCCCATGATCTCCACGCCGTCATAACCAGCCTCCCGAGCCTTCACCGCGCAATTCACAAATGCCTTAATCTGTCGCTCCACGCCCGAGCTAGACAGCTCAAAGGGCGTGAACGGCGTAATGGGAGATTTAAGGCGTGTGGGAGCAACCGCGAGCGGATGGTAGGCATAGCGCCCCGTGTGCAAAATTTGCAGCGCAATCTTGCCACCTGCGCTGTGCACCGCATCGGTGACCACCTTATGCCGCTTGGCCGCACGCGAGCTAGAAAGCGTGCCCGCAAAAGGCTTCGTCCAACCCGCAATATTTGGCGCAAATCCACCTGTGACCATCAACCCCACTTCGCCCTCTGCCCGCTCGCGGAAATAAGCCGCCAAG
>JANMFP010000281.1:0-3162 GCA_031378135.1 Variovorax sp.
CGGGCGCACTTTTTCAAACATGCGGCGTTGCTCAGCGGGCGTGATCTCGTTGACTTGCATGCCTTTGGCTTTCAATTCAGCGAGCGCTTTGCCATCGTTGGCGCGAATGGTCGAGCGCTGTACTTTTTGGCCTTCAATCGCAGCTTCGCGCAGCACGGCTTGCTCCTGCGGGCTCAAGGTATCCCACATTTTCTTGCTGTAAAGCACGAGGAAAGGTGTGTAGGCATGGCGCGTGATGCTCAAGAATTTTTGAACTTCAAAAAACTTGGAGCTGTTGATCGTGACGAAGGGATTTTCTTGGCCGTCAATCGTCTTCGTCTCAAGCGCGGTAAACACTTCGCCAAAAGCCATCGGCACCGCATTTGTGCCGAGTGTTTTAAACGTGTCCAAGAAGATATTGTTTTGCATCACGCGCACTTTGATGCCGTCAAAATCTTCCGCTTTAGCGACAGGCTTTTTGCTGTTGGTGAGGTTACGGAAACCGTTTTCCCAATAGGCTAAATTCACCAAACCAGCCTCTTCTAGCTTCTTATTGAAGTATTGGCCAGCCGTGCCATCCAGCACAGCATCCACTTCTTTTTCGTTACCAAAGAGGAAGGGGAGATCAAACACACCCAGCTCTTTGACGATGCCCACCAATGGGGAGCTGGAAGTCACAACCATCTCTTGCGTGCCGGCGCGCAGGGCTTGCGTGGCTTGCAAATCATTGCCCGCTGAGCCGCCCCAGAAAGCGACCAACTTAAGCTTGCCACCAGCTTTGGCATTGAGCACTTCTTGCATGCGTTTCACGCCTGCACCCACCGGGTGATCTTCATTCACGCCATTGGTGATCTTGATATTGCGATCAGAAAATTGTGCAAAAGCTGCAGAGGTCGCCAGCAATGCACCAGCAACGACGAATGTGGCTTGAGCCATTAAATTTCTACGTTTCATTTTGAGAGGTCTCCTACGGGTTAAAAACTAAGAACACTAATGATGAATCAACGCAGCCACCATTTCAAGGGGACTAACACCAATTCGGGGATGAAAACTAAGCTGAACAGCACGATGAGCTGCGCAATCAAGAAAGGCATCACGCCTTTGAAGGCTTGATCCATCGTGATCCGCGCCACGCCGCTGACCACATTGAGCACCGTGCCCACCGGTGGTGTGATGAGGCCAATCGCATTGTTCATGATGAAGAGCACACCGAAATACACAGGATCAATGCCTGCTTTGATAACGACTGGCATCAATACGGGTGTGAGGATCAGCACCGTGGGTGCGAAATCTAGCGCAGTGCCGACCAACACGATCAATACCATCATCATGAACATGAGCAAAGTTTTGTTGTCCATGAATGGCGCGAGCATGTCGGCAATCTCATTGGGAATATTGGCGACTGTAATCAGCCATGCACTGACCATGGCCGCAGCGACCAAGAACATCACCACTGCCGTCATCTTGCCGGCGGCAAGGAACAGGCCATACACCTCGTTCCATTTCAATTCGCGGTAGATAAATTTGCCTACGAAAAAGGCATACACTGCAGCCGCCACAGCTGCTTCTGTCGGCGTGAACACGCCCGATTTCATGCCGCCAATAATGACGACGGGCAAGAGCAAAGCAAAGATGCCATCGAATGTGATCTTCAATCGCTCTGTGATGGGCAGCTTAGGCGAAGGCGGCACATTCTCTTTCTTCGCCACCCACCACCAGGCAATACCAATCGCGATGCCCATCATGATGCCGGGCACGATGCCCGCCAAGAAAAGCTTGGTGATCGATACGTTGGCTGCGACGCCGAAAATAATGAAACCAATCGACGGCGGAATCACCGGCGCAATGATGCCGCCCGCGGCCACCAAGCCCGCACTGCGGCCCACATCGTAACCTGCTGCGCGCATCATCGGGATCAAGATAGCGGCGAGTGCCGCTGTATCTGCTACCGCCGAACCCGAGAGCGAAGCCATGATGATCGCAGCCATCACTGCCACATAGCCTAAACCGCCACGAAAATGCCCGACCCACGCGACACCTAAATTCACAATGCGTTTAGACAGACCGCCCGCATTCATAAATTCGCCAGCAAGCAAGAAGAAGGGAACAGCGAGCAGCGGAAAATTGTCTGCGCCATCGACAAATCGCTGCGCCAAGATTTGGCTGTCAAACGATGCGAGGGTGCCGTTGTAAGCTAGGAAGCCCATCAAGCTCACGCCGCAAAATAGCAGTGCATAAGCAATCGGCATGCCAATCGCCATGGCGGCGAGCAGGGAAAAAATAAAAACGCTGACGGTCATGTTGTGCTCTTTTCTTTTTATGCTTTTTTCATTTGTTCTATTTGCTGCTCAACTTCCTTGATGCCCTCGGTCTCTACCACCGTGAGCATGTGCTCTTCACGAAGTTGGCCCGTGAGCAGCAAGAACAGCTTGTGAATATTGAAGACGCCCATCACCACCGCCACCACATAACCTAAGCCGTAAATCCAAATCATGGAAATACCTGCTACTGGCGAAATATTTGTGACCTGCAGTTCATGCATTTTGTAAGTGCCCCAGAAGAACATGCCATTCATGAATAGCATCAAGCCTTCGCTGAGCAACACGCAAGTTTTTTTGCCCATGAGCGGCAAATGCTTGAACATCGTGTCTACACCCAGATGCCCGCCTTCGCGCATTGCCACCATCGCGCCAAGATAGGTGAGCCAAATGAAGGCAAATCGCGAGAGCTCCTCGCTGATCAAGATGCCGGAGTTAAACGCATAGCGCATCACAACGTTGCCAAACACCATGAGCACCATGGCCAGTAGGCAAAGCACGATACACAGCTCAAGAAATTTGAAAAAATAATCAACGATTTTTTGCATAAGTTTGTCGCCTCTTTTATTAATATTGTTTTATGCAGCTTTGAGCCAAGCTGCTGGCTTATCGTGCTTCACAGGGCGATTGCGCCGCGCCAGCACTTGCTCAATTTCCTGATGCGCGTCGTCGATCAAGATCAAAATCGCACGCTCGGCTTTCGCAGGATTTTTTGCAATCACTGCATCGAGAACAGCTCTGTGCAGAGGCAGCGATTGCAAAAAATCCTGCGAAAGCCGAGCGTGCGATTTTGATCTTGATCGACGACGCGCATCAGGAAATTGAGCAAGTGCTGGCGCGGCGCAATCGCCCTGTGAAGCACGAT
>JANMFP010000288.1:0-4867 GCA_031378135.1 Variovorax sp.
GAACCCCGCAGACGCCACAGCTCGGTCAAATTTCGGCCTGCCCTCGGTCAGCGTGCCAGTCTTGTCCACAATCAAGGTGTCTACTTTTCGAAAGTTCTCAATCGCCGCCGCATCGCGAAATAGCACGCCTTGGGTTGCGGCTTTGCCGGTTGCGACCATGATTGACATGGGCGTAGCCAATCCCAGCGCGCAAGGGCAAGCGATGATGAGAACCGCAACGGCATTGATCAAGCCGTAGACCCAGCTCGGCTCGGGGCCGATAAATCCCCAAACGAAGAAAGTCAACACAGCAATGCCCACCACGGTAACCACAAAGTAGCCCGCCACCTGATCGACCATGCGCTGCATCGGCGCGCGCGAGCGCTGGGCCAGCACCACCATCTGCACAATGCTGGACAGCACGGTTTGCGAACCGACTTTTTCTGATTGCATCACCAATGCGCCGGTGGTATTCATGGTCGCGCCGATGAGCTTGTCGCCGACACGTTTAGTGACCGGCATAGGCTCGCCGGTAAGCATAGACTCATCCACTGCGCTGCTGCCCTCAGTCACCACGCCGTCAACCGGTACTTTTTCTCCAGGGCGAATACGCAGACTATCGCCTACATGCACGTGCGTGAGGAGTACGTCTTCCTCCGTACCATCTGCCTTGATGCGCCGCGCCGTCTTGGGCGCTAGGCCGAGCAATGATTTGATCGCCGCTGAGGTTTGCGAACGTGCTTTGAGTTCCAGAATTTGCCCCAGCAGCGTAAGAGAGATGATGACTGCTGCCGCCTCAAAATAAACCGCTACGCGACCCATAGACACGAATGAGTCGGGAAACACATCGGGCGCTACAGTGGCAATCACGCTGTAGATAAACGCGGCACCTGTTCCCAAGCCAATCAGCGTCCACATATTGGGGCTTCGGTTGACGATGGACTGTGCGCCGCGCACAAAAAATGGCCAGCCTGCCCACAGCAAAATAGGCAAGGTCAACACCAGCTCAATCCAACTCTGTGTCGCCATATCAAACCATTGCATGCGATGCCCTGCCATTGCGAGGAACGTGACAACAACGGTGAGTGGCAAAGTCCAAAAGAAACGCCGTTTGAAATCCACCAACTCGGCACACTCCCCTTCATCGAGCGTTGGTACTTCTGGCTCTAACGCCATGCCGCATTTTGGGCAGGCACTGGGTTTGTTTTGCCGTACCTCTGGATGCATTGGGCAGGTGTAAATGGCACCTGCGACCAACGGTTCAGGCACTACGAGTAATTTAGCTGCACCGTGAACTGGGGCCGACGTGGCATCGTCGGAGCCACTTCCGTGGACTGAATACTTTGCCGGGTTAGCAGCAAACTTAGCTTTACAACCTGCGCTACAAAAGTAGAGCGGGTTGCCAGCATGTTCCAGCATGTGAGGCGACTCTGGCGTCACCGCCATGCCACAGACTGGATCCTTTAAAGGTGCAGCGGCTTGGTTGGGCGAGTCCTTCGCCTGATGGGCCATGCTGTGAAGGGCCATACCGTTCCCACAACTACTTCTGCTTGGCAAGGAACTTGTCAAACTTGGCTATTTCTTTTTTCTGTGCGGAGATGATCTGCTTCGCCATTGCTTTCATTTCGGGCGATTTTCCATGCGCTAGCTGCATTTCTGACATGTCAACCGCTTGCTGGTGATGAATTTTCATCATCATGGCGAAGTCTTTGTCGGTGTCGCCAGACATTGTCATTTTGTTCATGGCGTCCATACCCATCATCATCGATTTTTTCATGTCGTCAGACCCCATCATGCCCTTGTGCATTTGGCCGTGCGGCATGCTGGCGGGCGGCGATGTGCCTTGCGCCTGCACCGCCGAGGCGAGCCATAGCGACAAAATAGAAATGAGGCAAATGCGAACTACAGTTTGAAGTTTATGGGGTTTCATCGAATTCTCCGTGAGTTGGTGTCAAGGCATTGATCATCTGCAATCCTAGGCTGCACGTCTGTGCGCTGGCACACGTAAAATTTCGGCGTTGTCTACATTCTTGGATGCAACAGTTCCATCATCGCCCGCTACTCAGACATGCGCCCAATTTAGCCACCAACTTATGTCGCCGTCGTCACCAGCACAGCATCCACTGGCCTGCGCAACGAGCGCGGCATCAGTGGCCCTCGACCAAAGCGCACCACCAAGTCGGGCCGGCGTTGTCCCAGATCTAGCGATGCTGTGAAGGCTGCACGCTGGTTGACCACTTCCACAGGCTGGTTGAGCATGGCTGTGCGTATGCCCAAAGCTGTGGCTTGCAGAGCAAAGCGCTGGTAGGCGCGTCCAGTGGCAACCCAGTGAGCTTTGCGCGCTGATGGATCTATAGACTCAGGCACATCTGAAGAAAACACCGCAATGCCAGCACTGCTGCGCACATGTTTAGCGTATTTGTCGTTTTCGCTACTGGCCTTGAAAAACAGGGGAAACGCGGCGCGACCTAACCAGGGCGGAATACTGGGGTTGCCGGAGGCGCGGGAGAACAGGCCGTCACCCGTTTGCACGGCCTGCGCATCGCTGAATCGAATCCAGCTTTTCAGCTCGGCCACGAATGCAGGATCAACCATCTGTGCCGTATTGGCGGCGATCACTTGCTCCAGAATTCTTTCGATTTGCGGCTTATCAGTGATGAGAAGCAATTGCACACCAGCGCTTTGCCCAGACGCTTGTAGCAATCGCAAGTCGTCGTTGGACAGAGCCTGCCCATCAAACTCACTTCGGGTGCTTTGCCTTTGGGCAATGGCGGTATAAAGAGGCGTTGTCACTGATCGCGTTGGCTCCAGTGTGATTTGAATGGCATCCGCAGCACCCAGCGCCGCACGCGCCATCAGCCCATGCGCCAATGCCGCTTGCACCAGATTTTCTGTTGCGCAGCCCAAGGATATAAACAGATGATGGTCATCAGGGTCTACAGCAGGGCAGCGGCGCGACAAGTCAGGTGCGATCCATACTTTGGTCACTGCCGATGCGGTGCTGCCCGCAATCCTGTTATCCGATACTGCGAATTTCCAGCATTGCGTGTTGTGACTCGATGGCGCTAAAGTGGCCACCCGCACCAACTCACGCAATACTGGCTGGGTGGCCTGCGCAATGCTGGCGTTGAGTGGCGAAGAAGAAGTGGGCAATTGCCACAATTGCTGTGCGGCTTGCGAATACGATGGCGCGCTATCTGCGCACGCATTGAGAAGCATCGGAGCACTCGCAGCGCTTATAGCGCTTGTAGCCATCATCAGTTGTCTTCGTGTCACCATATTCGCCTTTGCTTGTTGTGATGCGCCATCACATATAGCCCATGGCTGGCCAATAGGTCAGCGAGAAAATCACCAGCAACACCATCGCAGCTGCGGTGATGGCGAGACCACAGCGAATGAAGTCTTTGGCATCGAAGGTGTCGGTGCTGTAGGCAATCATGTTTTGCGGGGCATTGACAGGCAGAATAAAACCGAAGCTCACCACAAACTGCAGCAGCATCGTCATGCCCACCACATTGAGCCCTTGGCCAACGGGTTGTGCATTGTTCACAGCTAGCAGCACACTGATCATGATGGGAATCATGGTGGAAGCCAGCGCTGTAGCGCTGGCAAAGCCCAAGTGAACAATGATAAGAAAGAGCGATAGCAACATCAAAATAGCAAATGCGCTGGCGCTTTGCAGCCCGAGGTTTTGCACAATTACATTAGCCAGCCAAGGCGCTGCGCCTGTTTTTAAAAGTGCTGTGCCCACACTGATGCCCACAGCAAACAGCACCACCGTGCCCCACGGAAACCCTATCTGAGATGTTTTCCAATCCATCACGCCCACCCGAGGCAGCAGCATGAGTGCAATAGCGGCGAGGGTGGTGGATGCGGTGTCAAAGTTGTGAAGCCAGTTTTCGCTCGCCCAAAAGCCGAGCAGAGTAAGCACGATAGCCAGCAGCTTCCATTCATTGACTGTCATCCCTCCGATGCTGAGCAGTTGCGCGCGAATCGTTTCTTGCCCGCCAGTGATTTCGGTCATTTCGGGTTTCATCAAACGAGTCATGATGAAGTACAAGGCAACGCTCAGCAGAGCAGAAAACGGCGCACCCGCAATAAACCAATCCATCCAAGTGATCGTGGCTCCCAATTGCTTTTCAATGAAGCCGACAGCCACCATGTTTTGCGCTGCTGCCGTTTTGATGCCAACGTTCCACACGCTGGCGGTTTGCGCGGCGGTCATGACCAGCAGGCCGGCAAATCTGCTGCGCTTATCCACCTTGAAGGCCAAAATGAAACCCATCATGATCGGCACAAGGCAAGCCACTCGCGCTGTGGTGCTGGGTACAACAAACGACAGCAGAAAACCCACACCCATCGCACCGAGCACGATGTGATGTGTGCGTGCGTGCGCTGACCTTGGATAAAACCACCAAAGCGATGCGACGGTCTAGCCCGGTGGCTGTCATGCCTGCGGCAATGAAGCAAGCAGCGGCTACTAAAGCGACGGCGCTGTTTGCAAAACCTGATAGCGCCAAAGCCAAGGCGGCTTGTGTGCCCATATTAGATGCGGCCGGCTTGGCCGCATCTGGCACATAGGCCAATAGAAATACCATGAGCGCACCAATCACCACTGCGCTGACGGCGTAATCAAGCGCTTGCGTCATCCAAACAATCACCGCGAAAGCCAAGATTGCCAGCATCATTTGGCCAGCCGCTGGCAGATTTGGCAATGCAGGCATCACGATCAGTGCGAGCATCACCAGCACGGCTGCGATCAGACCGATGCTCTTGACGGATAGACTGGGCTTCAATGGCGGGATTGATCCGTGAGATGCCATCATCAGCTGTGGTTGCTTCGCCATGACTGCCTTTGCATAGAGCGCCAGCGCGGTTTGCATGCTGG
>JANMFP010000308.1:0-11745 GCA_031378135.1 Variovorax sp.
CATGGAGAAGAAGCCACCCGTTGTGAAATGCCCAGCTTGCGGCGGCACGAGTGTGTTTGCCCCCAGCAATGAATGGCGGCCTTTTTGCAGCAAGCGTTGCAAGCAAATTGATTTCGGCGCTTGGGCGAGCGAAGAATTTCGCGTAGCGGGCAAATTAGAAGATTTGGATCCGAGCGAATTATCGGATTTGAGCGATCAGAGCGCGACGCGTCACTAAGCAAGGCTAGACCGACGGGTCTAAGTGCTTTTATCCGGCAAAGTCGCCAAAACCACACCCACCAAAGCAATCGCAAACGCGAGCATTTGCAAACCATTCATCCGCTCGCCGAGCAACAATACGCCAACTGCCGCAGCAGAGATCGGCAGCATCACCGTAAAAACACCCGCCTTGGCCGCAGGCACGGTCTTCAAACCTGTCATCCACAGCCATACCGTCCATACACTCGCGGCTAGGGAATAAAACAACAGCAGCAGCCACATATGGGCGGAAACGCTTGCGAAATCAAAAGTCAGCGCTTGCCAAACCCCCAGCGGTGTGACCAGTAGAAATCCCCAAAGATTGATCAGTGAGCTAATGCGCTTGGGGCCTAAGCTGGCAGTGAGCTTTTTGCCAATCACTGCATAAGCCGCTTCGCAGAGCACAGCGCAAAACACCAAGAGATTGCCTAAAAAAGCGTTTTTATGAGGCGAATCAGTTGGTAGCCGGCTTATTTCCTGCGTCATTTGCTCACTTTTTGAGAGCGACACCAAACCAATCCCGAGCACGGCGCAAGCCACTGCCACCCACACACGCCTGCCCACGCGCTCGCGCAAAAACAACCAGCTCATGATTGCCACGCATGCCGGAATGCTCGCCATGATCACACCAGCCGCCACAGCGCTCGTCATGCTGATGCCAAAGAGCATGCAAATCGAAAACAAAAAATTGCCGAGAAACGATTCAAGAAAGAGAAGACGCTTTGTCGGCGCATCGAGTGGTGCTTCCGTGGCTGGCTTGCGCAGCCAATGAAGCATCGCTATGCCGCCAATGCCAAAACGCAGCCACGCTAACAAAAAAATGGGGAAGACTAAAACCAATTGTTTGGATAGCCCCACATAGCTCCCGACCAAAGCCATAGAGAGCGCCAGACACACGAATGCACCCCATTGAGGCAACGTGGCGGATTCAAAGCGATTCACAAGAGGTTTCCGATTAACATACATAAGATCATGCCAGAAGCTCACCTCTTTTTCGTCTATGGCACGCTACGGCGCGGCGATGACAACGACATCACGCGCCTTGTGCCGTCGCCACAGTTCATCGGTGAGGCCACGATTGCCGGCACCATGCATCACTTGGGTGGCTATCCGGGCGTGACGTTGGGAGGCAGCTCGCAAATCATTGGCGAGGTGTATGCCGTGAGCGCGGAGCTAGAAAAAAAGCTCGATGCGATTGAATCTGAATACCCGGCGCAACCCGATGAATACGCCAAGCGTGCCATTCGCGTGCAAGTCTCTGGCCAATGGCATGATTGCTTCGTTTATGAAATCAACCCCGCCTATACCGCAGGCAAGCCGATCATCGCCAGTGGCGATTGGGTCAAAGACAGATGAATACTCACGCTCCAAACCATCAGCGCCCCGATGTCATCATCACTTGCATGAAAAAACGCCTCTCCGGCGTGACGACGACGATCACCAATTTGTTGCCCGTGCAAGCCAAGCTGCTGCGTGTGGGCTATGTGGGCTCGGAGATTCCGGGCTTGCCAGAGGCCAAGGCGGCTTCAGGAACATTTAAGCAGTTGTCTTTGTGGCAAGCGATTTGGGCATCGCGCAAGCGTTTGCCCGACGGCCGCAAAATCGTTTGGCATGTGCGGCGCGATAACGAGATGATCCTCGCAATTTTTCTGCGCGGTGTGCTGCGTTTGCCGATGGCCTTGCTTTTCACCTCAGCCGCTACGCGCCGCCATGGCCGCTGGCCGCTGTGGCTGATCAGCCGCATGGATGCTGTGATTTCCACCACGCCGCTGGCAGCGCAGCAGATTGAAGATGTGGTGCCAAAGATCACCCGTGTGATTCCGCATGGTGTGAACACACAAGCCTTTGTGCCACCGGTTGACCAGGCAACAGCTTGGAAGGATTCAGGCTTGCCGGGGCGCTATGGCATTGGTGTGTTTGGTCGCGTGCGGCATCAAAAAGGCATTCATATTTTTGTGCCTGCGTTGATTGAACTGCTGCCGAAGTATCCAGACTTCACTGCCGTGATTTGCGGTTTGTGCAAGCCTGAAGATGAAGCTTACAAAGCGGATCTCGTGCGCCAGATCGAAGCAGCTGGGCTCTCAAACCGTTTCGTTTGGCTTGGCCTCGTGCCCGCTGAAGATTTGGCGCTGTGGTACCAAAGGGTGAGCATCACAGTCGCATGCCCTCTGAACGAAGGCTTTGGCCTCACGCCGATTGAAGGCATGGCTTGCGGCAGCGCTGTGGTGGCCAGTCGCACGGGGGCGTTTGAAGAGATCGTGATCGAAGGCGAGACGGGGCATTTGATCCCCACGGATAATGCGCCCGCGCTGGTGGTGGCATTAGAAAAATTGCTCTCAAAGCCTGAATGTATCGCGCGGATGGCGCTCGCAGGGCGCGAGCGGGTGGTGAATCATTACTCGATCGATGCAGAGGCTCGGCGGATTGGGGAGATGGTGGCGCTGGCTTCGTGGGTTTGATTTTGCTCTTTATTTTGTAGCACTCTACTCAGTATTTACGCCGGCTATCTCTCGTTTTAACGTTAATTCTCTCTAGGCCTGTGCTTGGCGTATGCGGCACGGCCTCATGGTTTACCTCGGGAGCTAGGCGACACCCGTCGCCTGAAATGACGAATGGAAACGCTAGCGTTTCCTGACCCTGCGTCCAACAAATCGGCCATGCCGCATACGCCAATCACAGGCCGCAAATAGCGAGGCGAGTCCCAATCTCGGCCTGCTAACTTTCTTTGAAGTAGTGAACCTTCCGCGCTCAGATCTTCAAGGTAGCTAACAGGCCGCGAATGTGAGGCATATTGCCCGATCGATTTGTGGTACTCCACCATGAAGACGGGCAATATGCCTCACACTCGCAGCCGGCGCTAGATCAGGCGTAAGCTTTCAAATGCCAACAAAGCAAATATCGAAACAACAGGATACTACAAAAATAATAGCACTCCACGCAATAAATACGCCGCCCAGCAGCATAAAAAGCTATCAATCTAAGCTAAAAAATCAGACAACAAAGCCGCCAATCGCTCGGGTTGATCATGATGCAGCATATGCCCAGCGTCCTCGATCCGTTCAATCTTCGCATGGGGTACTTGCTTCAAACGCTCGTGGTAATCAGCCAGCGTGTAGCGGCCTTTGTACCAGAGAGTCATGGAATCATCTGAGGCTTCGATGGCCAAGAGCGGCATGCTGATGCGTTGGTAGAGCGCCAGAGTTTCTTCTAATCGCGCGAGGTTGGCGTTCACGATTTTGTGTGCTGGATCGCCGAGGATCTCGTGTTGACCTTGAGCGTTTTTTGTAGACCAATGCTGGGCCAGCCAATCTGCTTTGAGCTGTGAGAGGCGAGGATTATTTTTCATCAGGCGCGAAGCGACGCCAGAGGCAGCAGGGTAGGCGCGCATGGCGAGCTCGCCTCGGTGAAAAGCTTTGAGCTGATCGAACCACTGGGCATAGCGCGTCGGCGCTTGCGCTGCTTTGGTCTCGGGCATGCCAAAGCCTTCGAGATTGACTAAGCGGCGAATGCGCTCAGCGCGCACGCCGGCGTAGCTCATCACCACATTGCCGCCCAAACTGTGGCCGAGCAAATCGATCTGCGCGTTAGGAGATACATGGTCGATCAAAAAATCCAGATCCGCCATGTAATCTGGAATCCAGTAGTTATCCGTGTCTTCGCCCATGCAGCTCTTGCTGGGGTTGTTCACGTGATGGGTGAGCCCATAGCCGCGCCAATCGGGGCTGATGATGTGGCGGCCAGCGAGTGATGTGTTTTCAAGGGCATCCACGACAAACTGAAACGAGGCTCCCACATCCATCCAGCCATGCACCATCACGAGAGATGGCACACCCTCACGCGCCTGCCCCCACTCGCGGATGTGATACTGGTGTGTGCGGATTGGCACAAAGCGACTCTTGCTAGAACGTAGGGGCTGGTACATATTTCCATCTTAGTGGAATAATGAACTTTGAACTCAAGGAACCGTCATGCCTGCGACAAACTCGCCTGTTGATCATTACGCTGCGATGCATCAGCATTTTCGCTGGCATGTGCCTGCGCATTTCAACATGGCGCAAGTCTGCGCCAGGCGCTGGGCGGACAATCCAGACACTATGAATTCGGTAGCAGTCCGCGCACATTCTGTGCCGGCTACATCGAGAAAAGAACAAAAAAATCATCAAATCCTGAGCTACGAACAGCTGTCCAGCCAAGCCAACCAACTCAGCCATTTGCTCAAAAAGCAAGGCGTGCAACGCGGTGATCGCGTGGCCATCGTCTTACCGCAGCGCTTTGAGACTGCTGTCGCGTACATGGCTGTGCTGCAGATGGGTGCGGTGGCGATGCCGCTGTCTCAGCTGTTTGGTGTGGACGCTTTGACATATCGCTTTCAAGATTCAGGCGCTGTGGCCGCAATCGTTGATGAGAGTACGATTCTTGCCGTGCGCGATGCGCGCAAAGGCTGCCAGGCTCTGCGTTGTGTGATCGGCATTGGCGATGCGGCAGATCATTGCGATGTGGATTACGCGCTGGCCACGCTGATGCAGCCTACAGATTTTCCGCTGGTGAACACACGCGCTGAAGAGGCTGCCGTGTTGATTTACACCAGTGGCACGACAGGGCCCGCCAAAGGCGCGCTGATTCCCCATCGCGCGCTCATTGGCAACTTAACTGGCTTCGTCGCCAGTCAAAATTGGTTTGGCTTTGATGGGCGCACAAATACGCATTCGGTTGCAAAATCCGAAGCTGTATTTTGGAGCCCCGCTGATTGGGCGTGGACGGGCGGGCTCATGGATGCGCTGCTGCCTACGCTTTATTTTGGCCGAGAAATCATCGCTTTCAATGGGCGTTTCTCACCCGAAGTGGCCTTCGAGATTTTGCAAAATCATCGCGTGACGCATACCTTCCTGTTTCCCACCGCGCTCAAAAGCATGATGAAGGCCTATCCTGAGCCGAAGAAAAAATTCAAATTCAAATTGCAAGCACTCATGAGCGCAGGCGAGGCAGTGGGCGATGCGGTGTATGACTGGGCCGAAGAGCAATTGGGCGTGCGTGTCAATGAAATGTTTGGCCAAACGGAGATCAACTATGTGGTGGGCAACTGCAATAAATTTTGGCCATCGAAGCCGGGCAGCATGGGCAAGGGCTATCCGGGGCATCGCGTGGCTGTGATCAACGAGGCCAGCGAAGTGTGCAAAGCCGACGAGGTGGGCGAGGTGGCCGTGAATCACTTCGATGTGCACGGCAAACCCGATCCGGTGTTCTTCCTTGGCTACTGGAAGAACGATGAAGCCACACAGAAAAAAACCACCGTGAGCGCAGATGGCCAGCGTTGGTGTCGCACGGGGGATTTGGCCTATGCCGATAGCGATGGCTATCTCTGGTACCAAGGCCGTGCCGACGATATGTTCAAGGCGGCGGGCTATCGCATCGGGCCGGGCGAAGTAGAGAATTGTTTGGTCAAGCATCCGGCTGTGCTCAATGCGGCGGTGGTGCCCAAGCCCGATGCGGCGCGGGGCGCAGTGGTGAAAGCTTATGTGGTGCTTACTCCTGAAATAGTAGCACTCCGAGCAGGATATATGCCGGCGAGAGACATAAAAGGCTTAAAAAAGTATGATGATTCGCTGATTCAGAGCATCCAGCAGCATGTGCGCGGCCTGCTGGCGCCTTATGAATACCCGAAAGAGATTGAGTTCATTGATGCGCTGCCAATGACGACAACGGGCAAGGTGCAGAGGCGTGTGTTGCGCTTGCAAGAAGAAGAGCGTTCAAAGATGAATGCTCAAAGATGAATGCTCAAAGATGAACGCTCAAAGATGAACGCTCAAAGATGAACGCTCAAAGATGAATGCTCAAAGATGAACGGTATAAAGTCAGAAAAAAATGATCAGTGATGCATCCGCTTTTCGCATACGCGCAGCCGAGCCCGACGATGCCGCTGCGCTCTCCGCTTTGATCGGCAGCGAGGGCGTGTTTGAAGGCACATCGCAACTGCCTATGATGCCAATTGCCTCTAGATTGGATCGCTTCAGCAAGCTTGATCCTGCGGGCTTGTTGCTGGTCGCTTGCGTCACTATGCAAGACCAAGAGCAGATCATTGGCATGCTGGGCTTGCATCTGGTGCAGCCCGGCCTGCGCAGAGCGCATGTGCGCGGTTTGGGTATCTCGGTGGCCAAAGGCTGGCAAGGCCAAGGGTTAGGCCACCATTTGATGGAGGCCGCGCTGAATTGGGCAGACAACTGGACGGGCATCTTGCGCATTGAGCTCACCGTCCTTGTGGATAATGCGCGCGCTGTGGCGCTTTACGAGCGGCATGGCTTTGTGCGTGAGGGCACGATGCGCGGGCATATTTTGCGTGATGGCATCTACGCTGATACCTACTTGATGGCGCGGCTGCATCCCCAGCCTCCCATGCTTTCACCTCGGTTGCCAAGCATTTGAAAACGCGCTTTGCGGCATACTTACCGCATGAGCACATTCAATCTATCCAGCATTCCCAAACGCCGTCTCGGCCAATCCGATCTTCACATTCATCCCATTTGCCTGGGCACCATGACATTTGGAGAGCAGGTGAGCGAAAAAGATTCGCATGCCATTCTGGCCCGCAGCTTAGAGCGCGGCGTGGATTTCATGGATACAGCTGAGATGTATCCCGTGCCGCCCACGGCGGAAAAATACACGCTGACTGAAACCATCATCGGCAACTACTTCAAAGCCCATCCCGGCGTGCGCAGCCAATGGACGCTGGCGACCAAGATCGCTGGCCCGGCGCGCGGCATGGATTGGGTGCGCGGCGGGAGCGCGGATGTCTCTCCTGCGGCCATCCAAGAGGCCTGCGAGGCCAGCTTGCGCCGCTTGCAAACGGATGTGATCGATCTGTATCAAATCCATTGGCCCGTGCGCCATGTGCCCGCGTTTGGTATTCCGTATTTCGTGCCAGAGCTCGATCAAGAACGCGCTGGCAACACGCCGATTCATGGGCAGCTCGAAGCGCTGTCTAAGTTGGTGAAGCAGGGCAAAGTGCGCACGATTGGCTTGTCGAACGAATCGCCATATGGCGTGATGGAATTCTTGCGGCTCGCTGAGAAGCATGGGCTTGAGCGCATCGTCAGCGTGCAAAACCCGTATTGCTTGACCAATCGGATTGTCGACAACGGTTTGGATGAAGTGATGTATCGCACGAATGTGAGTTTGCTCGCCTATTCGCCGCTCGGCTTCGGCGTGCTCACCGGCAAATACGATGCCATGGCGAGCCTGACCGATCCCAACGCATCGCCCGAGGCGAAAGCAGGGCGCATGGCCATCTATGAGCGCTTCCAGCAGCAGCGCTGGGGCCGAGCAGATCACTTGATCGCCGCGCGTCGATACAACGCATTGGCAGGGGCGCATGGCATGACGCCTACGCAATTGGCGCTCGCTTTTTGCTACCAAAACTGGCGCGTGGCCAGCACCATCATCGGCGTAACCAGCGTGGCCCAACTCGATGAATGTTTGGATGCGTGGGACACGCCAGCCCTGTCCAAAGAATTGCTCGCCGAGATCGACAAAATTCGCTGGGAGATCAGAGATCCTGCGTTGTAGGCGCGGGTTGTCGCCATCTAACGCTCTGAAAACGCTCAGCAAAATCATCGTATAATTTAAGGCTTCGGGCGATTAGCTCAGGGGTAGAGCACTGCATTCACACTGCAGGGGTCGCAAGTTCGAAACTTGCATCGCCCACCAAAATCCGAAAATAAAAAAGTCTTGTGTTGTAAAGCACAAGACTTTTTTGTTTTCAGAGTTGGGTGGGCGATTCGACTTATGCAGTTTTAGAAGGTGCAGGCAAGATGAGCTGCGCATCATTCACAACGCGCAAGCAGTCTTTGATGTGTTGCTCGCCAAGCCAGCGCAGGGCGGCGTAGTTCAAAGCGGCGCTGGCGGCTTGGCCGGCCAGGGGCACGAATTTGGCGGCCTGGGCGGCTGTGAGTCGCACGCCAACGGCCTTCATGGCGCTCATGATCAGGCTTTTGCTGATCAGTTTGCCGAGCAAAGCGCCGCCTACCAAAGTGATCGCGGTTTGCACGCGCTCGCGCTGATGGTCGGGTAGCTTGGCGATTTGATGCGGCGCGAGGCCGAATTCTTCGTTGATTTGGGGAATAAGCTTGGAGAGCAGCGCGGCATCAACGGCCCAATCTAGGCCAGGCAGCGGAACGGCGCCTGCTGCTGCGGCAACGAGTGCGCGCCGAGCGATGAGCTTGCGGGCGCGCGTTTGTGCAGCAGCTAGGCCGTCGGCAAGATCCGATGCTTTCACACTTGCCATTGAAGGACCTTGAGCCGTGAATTAAAGCCGTGTTCTTGACCTGTATTGAGCTGGCCTTAACTGCCGCTCGATTTTTTTGTCACGAGGCCGTAGATCACGAGCAAGATGACCGCGCCGATCACTGATGCAATAAAACCGGCGACATCACCTTGCTTGTACAAGCCCAAGGCCGCACCAGCGTAGGTGGCCATGAAAGAGCCAGCAACGCCAAGCACGGCCGTCATGATCCAACCGAGTTTGTCGTCGCCGGGTTTGACAGCGCGGGCGATCAAGCCAACGATAAAGCCAATAACAATGGTTCCAATGACGCTCATCATGTGTTTTTCTCCTCGAATAGGGGGACTGAATTGCCAAATGGCATTCTTACTTTACACCAAACCAAGCAGCGTGCAGTTGATTGACAAAGACGCGATCAAGCGGCCTGCAAACCTTCGATGCGCTCAGAGATTTCTAGCCATTTCCATTCGGTGTCTTCAATCTCGGCGCTGATTTGTGCCAAGCGCTTGTTGGCTTCGATCAACTCGGCGCTGGGCAGGGGATTCAAGAGCTTAGTGTGCAGGGTTTCTTGCTCAGCCTTGAGCGCAGTGATGCTGGCTTCAAACTGATCTAAACGCTTTTTGAGCGGCTTGGTTTGCTCAGCCAGCGCGGCGCGCTCCTTGGCATCTTGCTGGCGCTGTTCTTTGCTTTTGAACAGGGTTTCTGGCTCATTTTTAGTATCTTTTAGCACGGTAGCCGGCATAGAATCTGTCCGGAGTGCTATCGAAACAGGAGTACTTGCGGCCTGTGTTTTGCTGGCTGCTGTATTCGCTGCTGTATTCGATGCTTTATTTGCCAATGTATTCGCTGCCTTGTTGCGCGCAGCCAAACTCTCGCGGCGCTGCTTGGCCATATCGAGCAGGTATTTTTGGTAATCATCCAAATCGCCGTCAAACGGTTTGACCACGCCGCTGCCCACGAGCCAGAACTCATCGCATACGCTGCGCAGCAAGGCGCGATCGTGGCTCACCAGCATCACTGTGCCTTCAAACTCATTGAGCGCCATTTGCAAAGCTTCGCGCGTGGTCAGATCCAAATGGTTGGTAGGCTCATCGAGCAGCAGCAAATTGGGCTTTTGCCACACCACCATCGCGAGCACGAGCCGAGCTTTCTCACCGCCGCTCATGCTGCCCACAGCTTGGCCCACCATATCGCCGTTGAATAAAAATGTGCCGAGGAAATTGCGCAGCTCTTGCTCGCGGCCAGGCGGGCCAACTTCTTTAGCCAGGCGCGTCATGTGCTCCAGCGGTGTGCTTTGCTCGTGCAACACATCCAGCTCTTGCTGAGCGAAATAGCCAATTGATAAGCCCTTGCCTTCAGTGATTTGGCCGTCGAGCGGCGCGAGCTGCTTGGCCACGGTTTTCACAAAGGTGGATTTGCCTTGACCGTTCGCACCCAAGATACCGATGCGCTGCCCGGCCATGACTGAACGTGTGAGGCCACTCAGGATAGGAATCTGCTCGCTCTCGGTGGTGTAGCCCAGCGTGGCATCCGTGATCGAGAGCATCGGATTCGGAATATTCTGCGGCTCGCGAAATTCAAATTGGAAATCGGCGGAGGTGAGCATCGGCGCAATGCGCTCCATGCGCTCGAGCGCTTTAACGCGGCTTTGCGCTTGCTTGGCTTTGCTGGCCTTGGCTTTGAAGCGATCAATGAAGCTTTGCAAATGCGCGATTTTTTCTTGCTGTTTGCCGAACGCGGCCTGCTGTTGCTCCATGCGCAAAGCGCGTTGCTCCTCAAACCAGCTGTAGTTGCCACCATAGCGCGTAACTTGGTTGCTTTCAATATGCAGCGTGACTTTCGTCACGGCATCTAAAAACTCGCGATCATGGCTGATCACCACCATCGTGCCTTCAAAGCGCGTGAGCCAAGTCTCAAGCCAGACAAGTGCATCTAAATCCAAGTGGTTGGTGGGCTCATCAAGCAGCAGCAAATCGGCTGGGCACATCAGGGCGCGCGCCAGCTGCAAGCGCATGCGCCAGCCGCCGGAGAAGCTGTTGACAGGTTTTTCTAGCTCGTCGGCACCGAAGCCTAGGCCAAGAATCAAGGCTTGCGCCCGAGCACGTGCATCGTGCGCGCCAGCATGATCGAGCTGAGCGTAAACCTCAGCGATATGGTTGCCCGCAAAATTTTGATCTTCGTGTTGCTCCCACTTGAGTAACTCTTCGCTCAGCTCAGTCAAGCGCGTGTCGCCAGTGAGCACAAAATCGGTGGCGCTCTCTTCAGTCTCAGGCATGTGTTGCAACACTTGCGCCATACGCCAGCCGCTGGGCATGAAGAAATCGCCTTTGTCTTCGTGCAATTGGCCTGTGAGCAGGGCAAACAAGCTGGATTTGCCTGCACCATTGCGCCCCACGAGCGCTACTTTTTCACCGGGTTGGATCGTGACGCTGCAGTCTTGCAGCAAAACTTTGGCCGCGCGACGCAGCGTGATATTTTTCAGAGAAATCATGACGTGTGAGGATAACCCAGCGCTCGAAGGGCGCGGGCTAAGCAGCAAAGAGAATTAGTTGGACTGTGAGCTACGCCTGCGCTCATCAATCTCACGCCGCTCAACGCAGACGGGATGGTTGCGAAAGTTGCGTTCGCATTGCTCGGCGATGCAGCTCAAAAATCCAAGAAGCACTCGGTCTGAGCAGGCTTCGCGCGGGCCTGAAGCGCTGCGTGTGCTTGCTGTGGATGAGTTGGACGTGGGAGCTGATGCTGCAGCGCGTGTTGGGGTAGTCGTGCTGGATTGCGCAGAAGTGCTTGCTGCGGGCACTGGCATACCGTTGTTGCCCAATGTGCTGGATGAGCCTGCGGAATTCGCTGGGCCAGACGCAGATGCATTGGGCGCGCTGGCTCTGCGGGCAGCGGCAAGGGCTCGCGCAGCAGAGGAAGCGCGCGCTGCTGCTGATGCGGCTGGCAAAGGCCCGGAGGCCATAGGCATTGGTGCAGAGGCCGCAAGCATTGGCGCAGCCACGGTGCTGGTGCCACTGATGATGACTTCGGTTGCTGTATTGAGGCTCGCGGTGGTGGAGACAGTCTCTGGCGCTGCGGGTGCAACGGGCGTGATTTGCGCTGTGACCGTTGCGGTAGGTGTCATGCCGGCTGACTCTGGCAAGGCAGCGGGTGCAGTGCCGCGCATGAACCAAAAAGCGGCCGCACTGATCGCTACAGTAGCCAAACCAATCAGAGCCCAGGGCTTGGAAGAT
>JANMFP010000415.1:0-2056 GCA_031378135.1 Variovorax sp.
TTGGGCACTCGATGCTTTGGGCGAACTGGTGCGAGAGGGTTTGCCGCTGGAGATCATCACCGATGACCAAGATTTCACGCAAGAGTGGCTGCGCGGCGGGCAGGTGCTTGGCTGTGTGACGACTTTGAAGGCGGCCTTGCGCGGCTGCAAAGTGGTGCCACTAGGCGCTATGAATTACATAGCGGTATGTGCAGATTTTATGCCGGGCAAACGTGGATTTGATCCTAAAAAAGGCCTCTCTGCCCATCATTTTAAGGATGTGCCGTTCATCGCTTTTAACCGCAAAGACGATATGCAAACCGAGTTTGTGGCCAAAGCTTTTTGCCTGAAGCGCGTCGGGCTGCAGCAGCTTTTCGTGCCGAGCTCGCTGGCGCAGTTGCGTGCTGTACGCGATGGCTGGGGTGTGAGTGTGTTGCCACAAATGCTGGTCCAATCTGCGATTGATGCAGGAGAGCTGTTGCATCTGCTGCCAGATTTTTCGCTGGAAGTGCAGCTGTATTGGCATTGCTGGAATTTAGAGTCTGAGGTGCTGGATCAATTGACGTATGCGATTCAAAGCAGCGCAAAGAAGCTTCTGAAATAAAAAAAGCCGCCTGCTTTTCAGCCGGCGGCCTAGGACTAATCAAGCGCAATTATTTGGGCATGATCACGGTGTCAATCGCGTGAATCACGCCATTGCTTGCGGCTACGTCAGCGGCCACAACTTTTGCACCGTTGACGGTCACGCCGCCAGCAGTTGCGAGTGTGATGTCTTGGCCTTGCACGGTCTTGACCGCGCCAGCTTTCACGTCTTTGGCCATCACTTTGCCAGAGACAACGTGGTACGTGAGGATCTTGCTGAGTGCGGCTTTGTCTTTCAACAAAGCATCCAAAGTGGCTTTTGGCACTTTGGCGAATGCCTCATCCGTCGGTGCAAACACGGTGAATGGGCCTGGGCCTTTGAGCGTGTCGACCAAGCCAGCAGCTTGCACTGCAGCCACCAAGGTTTTGAAGTTGCCAGCCTTAACAGCGACATCCACAATGTCTTGCGCCATAGCGCTGATGGAAAGGCCTAAACCCAAAGCGAGGGCGAGGAGGGATTTTTTCATGGTGCTTCCTTTCAAAGGTTGAAGCGGGGTTGAAGAAAAACAAAAAGAGATGCTCTGATTTTCAAAACAAGTCGTTTTGCAGTGTGGTTCATACCGGTGCTTTTGCCACGCTTGAAACGCACTACAGGACGAAGTATATACCTAGTAATTCAAATAAATACTGATGAGTAATTAAATTGCCAAATGAGTTACATCAAGATGCATTCATCAAATTTTTCAGTGCTCAAATTTTTAAGCCAAATGAGTGATCGGCCGGCGTGTTGTATGCCTTAAATGCTATAAAAATAGGAGTAATATGCGTTTGCAAAGCGATACACATCACCCGTCGCGGCGTCCTGTGTACACCCACACCGCGCAGGGCTTTTAGAATCGAGAGCTATGTTCACACCACTTTCATCCCCTGCCACTTCGCCACTCAGCCCGATCAATGCCATCTCTCCGCTGGATGGTCGCTATGGGGGCAAGCTGGCAGCGCTGCGCCCGCTGATGAGCGAGCTGGGCTATATGCATCGCCGCGTGCAGGTGGAGGTGGCTTGGTTGATCGCTTTATCGGATGCGGGTTTGCCAGAGTTTGCGCCCCTTCCTCAGGGGGCGCGCGCGCATTTGCAAGGATTGGTAGCCAATTTTTCCGAGAGCGATGCGCATGCCATCAAAGAGATCGAGAAGACGACCAACCATGATGTGAAAGCGGTTGAATACTGGATCAAAGCGCAATTCAAAGGCCACGCGGCGCTGGAGAAGGCGGCTGAGTATGTGCATTTCGCTTGCACCAGCGAAGATATCAACAACACATCGCATGCGCTGCAGCTCAGTAGCGCGCGCAGCCAAGTGCTGCTGCCCGGCATGGATGCGTTGATCACCAAACTGCGCGAGATGGCGCATCTTTTCGCCGCTGTGCCGATGCTCAGCCGCACGCATGGGCAGACGGCGACGCCCACCACCGTGGGCAAAGAAATCGCTAACGTGCT
>JANMFP010000419.1:0-1981 GCA_031378135.1 Variovorax sp.
GTGACGGTGAAGGCAACCACCACGGACCACGGCACGCTCAAGGACAGCGCCATTCTCGCCGGACAATCGCTCACCCTGAACGGTCTCACCGCCGCGGCACAGACGACGAAGCTTTCGCTCGCGAAGCTCGGCGCGGTGACGTCTTTTTCTGCCGTCATGCCCATGCCGTAGGCAATACCGTAATGCTCCACATTTTCTGTGTCGGTAAAAATCGTGGGCGAGAGCGATGGCGCATTGCCGCTCATGGGCACCATGCTCATGCTCTCCACACCTGCGCCGATCATCACATCAGCCTCACCCACGCGAATCGCATTCGCTGCCATGGCCACGGCAGACAAGCCTGCCGCGCAGAAACGATTCACGGTGATGCCGGCCACGCTTTTGGGCAAGCCGCCGAGCACGGCCGCCACGCGAGCAACATTCAAGCCCTGCTGCGATTCTGGAATCGCGCAGCCAGCCACGATGTCTTCAATCGCTGCGGGGTCGAGATTTGGCACTTGCGAAATTGCGTTGCGCAACACGGCGGCCAGCAGATCATCGGGGCGCATGTTCTTTAAAAAACCGCGATGCGATTTGCCAATCGGCGAGCGCGTGGCGGCAACGATATAGGCTTCTTGAATTTGCTTGCTCATGATCATTCCTTCGCCTGTGTTCAGGCAGCTTGAGTTTCGGTATTTGGTTTTGCAGGACGCTGGGCAGGAACCCAAGCCCAGACAAATTCACATTCAATCGGCTGATTGCCCGATTCATCGGTCACAGTCACGGCCACGGTGACTTCGCCCTTGGTGGTGCTATGAATCAGCGAGCGTTGTTCTTCAGAAAGCGTAGCCACTGCACGCATCGCGCCTTGGCCGCGTTTTTTGAATTGCACGCGCATGTCTTTGACGACAGGAATGCAATCGTCACGCACATTCATGCCCATCACCATGCCCGTGGCCGTCTCGGCAGCAAGCGTGGAGGCAACGGCATGCACGCCACCAATGTGGTTTTGCACAATACGTTCGTTGGCCACGAAAATTTGAACCTTGCTTGGCGACATTTCTTCGTAGCGCAATTTTGCGCGGCCAGTGAAAGGTACCGCTCGACCAAGCGCGAGTGAGCGAACGAAGGTGCGCATGAAAGCGGGTGCTTCGTTGACTCTTGCGAGCTGGCGTTGGAGTCGATTGGTTTGAGTGGTTTGCATAGAGCTGAATACGGACGCAGAGGACGCAAAGGTTACGCAGAAAACGCAAAAGAAATGCAAGAAGAAGATAAAGATTTTTTCATTCTTTTCTGTTCTCTTTTTTGCGTCTTTTGCGTCTTTTGCGTAATCTTTGCGTCTTCTGCGTACGTATTTTTTCTTTATTCTTTAGTTCCGAACAGGCTTGCCGGTAGACAACATGCCCATGATGCGTTCTTGTGTCTTCGGATGCGTCAAGAGCGAGCAGAAAGCATCGCGCTCGAGCTTCATCAAATACTCTTCGCTCACCAAAGTACCTGCATCCACATCGCCACCACAGACCACATTCGCAATCAGCGTGGCGATATGAAAATCATGGCCGCTAGCAAAGCCGCCATCGCGCATGTTCACCAGCTGCCCCATGATGGTGGCTTTGCCGGAGCGGCCAGCCACAGGAAAAAGTCGCTTGGAAGGTGCGCGATAGCCAGTGGCAAACATAGCCTTAGCCTCTTGAATCGCCACGTACAGCAGCTCATCTTTGTTGGCCACAATCGTATCGCTCCAGAGTAAAAAGCCGAGCTTGCGCGATTCAATCGCGCTCGTGCCCACTTTGGCCGTCGCAGCGCAAGTGAAGCCTTCGGTGAGGAAGGGTAGCAAATCTTTGCCCGTAGAAAATGCCGCATTTTCAGCCGCACGGCGAGCAATGTAGGCCAAGCCGCCCGCGCCCGGCACGAGGCCAACGCCCACTTCCACCAAGCCAATATAGCTTTCCATCGCAGCCACGCGCTTCGATGAATACACCGCCATCTCGCAGCCGCCGCC
>JANMFP010000420.1:0-2548 GCA_031378135.1 Variovorax sp.
TCAAGATGCTGCTCATATCGCTGGGTAGGAAGGTGGCGGAGGTGCGGCTGGCGTAGGTCAGTTGTATGAGCATGGTGTTGTTTGTTGATTGAATAGACTGTCAATATCATGGCAGCGTTAGCTTTTGCTCATGTTGTGTAGGGACAAGCTTGGGCAACTGATCGCCACACGCTTACTATAAAAATAATAGCGCTCCACGCATATTATTTGCCGGCAAAATGCCTAAATGGCTTTAAAAATGACTATTTAATGCTTTACTCCTGCATAAAGCGAACGATCTGCTCTATGCACGCAACATCTGCGAGCACCGCGATATGTCCGAGCCGCTCGACCGCATGCAAGCGCACATTGCTCGTATGAATAGCTAAAGCCGCGCTGTGGCGATGCGACGTGATTTTGTCGGCGCGGTCGTGCACGATCAGTGTGGGCACGGGATGCTTCGCGTAATGCGCAGCCAAGCCATCAGGCATGAAATCGGCGAAGGTTTTGCCGGTGCTGTTTTCCAAGCCCGCTTGCAACAAGCCGCGAATCTCTTCTGAAAGCAAGTGTGCTTTCGCCCATTGACCCGACAACTTGTGTGTATCGTAGAAAGGCGCGATCAAGGCGAGTTTGCGCGGCTTGATCTCACCATGCGCCACCGCCCACGAAGCCGCCGCACCGCCCAGCGAATGCCCCACCAGCAGATCCAGCGGGCCCGCGGTTTCGCTCACATGCTTGCTAACAGCCAGCAAAGTGGACAGCGCAATCGGCAAACCGCTTTGCGTGCCTTGGCTGCGGCCATGCGCCAAATGATCAAATGCGTGTACCTCAAATCCCGCCGCTCTGGCGTGCTGAATCAGCAATGCGAAATTCAACGCATAACCTTCCCAGCCATGGCAGAGCAAGATGCGGCCACGCTTTTGAGTGCCTGTGGCTTTCCAAAAGTAAGTGTGCACTCGCAGGCCGTCATGCATCAGATCGCCATGCTCGGCGCTTGACAACAATTCTTTCACGAACGGCTCTTGGCCTTGCCATTGCGCAGCTTTCCAGCCAAAGAAGCGTTGCGAATCAGCTTTGAGCCGCGCCAAATCAGGCAGGCGTCGGGCAGCATCTGGCGGCGCGCAAAATAGCTTCACTGCCAAATCCTGCGCGCTTTGCTGGCCCAGCTTCATCGCCGCATTCATCTGCTTGCGCACTTTGTAAACTTGAGCTGCAAAGCGAATCACATCGCCGCCGGTGGGGTTGAGCATTTCTAGCATGGGGCACGTCTTTCAAGTCGTATAATTAGTCAATTAACGCACCAATTATAGTTCATTATTTGACCAATATGCTCATCAAACCCAACACCCTTGGGACATCACACGTTCGCGGCATGGGAGCGTGGCTCGCTGTCGTGCGAACTTACCAGACCTGCTCGGAGACGCTGAGCTTGAGGCTTAAGCCACTGGGTATCAAACTGGCACAGCACGATGTCCTGATGCATTTGCTGCTCAACC
Organism: Variovorax sp.; assembly: GCA_031378135.1. GTDB lineage: Bacteria > Pseudomonadota > Gammaproteobacteria > Burkholderiales > Burkholderiaceae_C > JANMDU01. Next base: position 1,476 of record JANMFP010000420.1, read on the forward strand.
AGACTTTGAGTCAGCAGCAATTGGCCGAGCGCAGCTATGTGACCAAAAGCCATATGAGCGCCTTGCTCATCGAGATGCAAGCGCTGGGCTGGATCGATCGCGTCGGCAGCGAGACAGATAAACGCAGCAAGCTCATCGCTTTAACGGAGCCAGGCATGACGCTGGCGCAGCAAGCATGGCAAGTGCAAGAGCGCGTGATTCACGCCATGATGGCATCTTTGACAGACGCGCAGATTGAGGATTTGCAGCAATTCTCAGCACGGGCGCACAAGGATTTGCGGGCACTGCAAGCTGATTTAGAAAATTTTGCCGCATAACTTTCCATAGAGAACTCCTCATTTGATAGCAGCCTGTGCATATGATTCGCCGGCTAGAGGGCGAAATGCATCTAAAAACCTGTAGAAAAATCAGCTTGTTTGATCTGTGATGCAATGCTAGCCACTGATTGAAACGCTGTTGAAAGAAGCTCGCATGCTTGATCCAAACTCTGACTCGCCCACCTCGACATCCAATGCGCTGCCCCAAACAGAGCAGCAAAAACGCCGCACTCTTTTATTGGGCGGTGCAGCGCTGGCTGGCGTAGCCGCTGGTGGCGGTTTGGCGCTTTGGAAATACCGTTTGGCCGAGCCTGAAGACGGTGCATTGGCAGCGCTTTGGGCGCTTGAAGCCGAGCTGCCAACAGGTGGCATGTACCAAATGTCCAAACTGCGCGGCAAACCCTTGGTGGTGAATTTTTGGGCGACCTGGTGCCCGCCTTGCGTGGAAGAAATGCCTTTATTAGATGCCTTCTACCGTGAAAATGCCGCCAAAGGTTGGCAAATGGTGGGGTTGGCGGCTGATAACAGCGCAGCAGTCACGAAATTTTTAAACAAAATGCCCATGAGCTTTCCGACGCCCTTGGCTGGCTTGGCGGGCATCGAGTTGTCGCGTACACTAGGCAACCTGTCTGGGGCTTTGCCTTTTACAGTCGTGATCAATTCCCAAGGCGCCATTGCCTTGCGGCACATGGGCAAGCTCAGCGAAAGCCAAGTTGCCAATATTTCCAAGCTGGCTTGATTCAGAGAATTGATTGC
>JANMFP010000422.1:0-3388 GCA_031378135.1 Variovorax sp.
CATCCCTCGCAAGCTTATCGAGCGCATTGGAGAGCGCTGCGTCTCAGCCGTCAAGAAGATTGGCTATCGCGGTGCAGGTACGTTTGAATTCTTGTATGAAAACGGCGAGTTTTACTTTATTGAGATGAACACGCGCGTTCAAGTGGAGCATCCTGTCACTGAGATGATCACGGGCGTGGATATTGTGCAAACGCAGATCCGCGTGGCCGCAGGTGAGAAGTTGCCTTTTACGCAACGGCAAATCGAGATTCGTGGCCATTCAATTGAGTGCCGCGTGAATGCTGAAGATCCTTATAACTTTATGCCCAGCCCTGGCCGTATCAGCTTGTGGCATCCGCCGGGTGGCCCCGGTGTGCGCGTGGATTCGCATGCCTATACGAATTATTTTGTGCCGCCCAATTACGACAGCATGATCGGAAAAATCATCGTCCATGCGCCCACGCGAGAGCAAGCCATGCTGCGCATGCGCACAGCGCTGGATGAAACCGTGATAGAAGGCATCAAAACCAATATTCCATTGCACCGCGAGCTCATGGCCGATGCCAAATTCATGCTCGGTGGCACCAACATCCACTACCTTGAAGAGTGGATGAAGATTCATAAAAGGTAGGCCCTTAAGTGTTTGAGCTGAACATACTTTGCCCCGAGGCGCAGGTAGAAACTTTGAGCGATGCGCTCGAGGCGCTAGACGCTTTAAGCGTGAGCGTCGAAGATGCCGACGTGGCTACGCCAGCGGAACTTGCTTTGTTTGGCGAGCCTGGCATGCCACCGCCGAAAGCGGGCTGGGAGCGCTCCGTGGTCAAAGCGCTTTTCGCTACTCAAGAGATAGCGCTCAGCGCAGAATCTACGCTGGTGCATCAGGATTTTTTCTCTGAATGCAAAAGTTTAGAGACAAAAGAAGTGGCCGATCAAGATTGGGTACGCCTCACGCAATCTCAATTTTCGCCCGTAGAGATCACACCGCAATTTTGGATCGTGCCCACTTGGCATGAGAAGCCCGCAGGCGCTACGAAAGTCATCACGCTGGATCCCGGTTTGGCTTTCGGTACAGGCACGCACCCCACCACGCGCATGTGCTTGCGCTGGATTGCGCGCAATGAAGCGGCATTAGCCAATCAACGCGTGTTGGATTACGGCTGCGGTAGCGGCATTTTGGCCATTGGTGCGGCATTGCATGGCGCTTCTTTGATTGATGCAGTTGATATTGATGAAGCTGCGGTGCAATCGACGCAAGATAATGCGACTGCTAACCAGGTGACTTTGAATGCGGGCTTGCCGGATCAAGTCAGCCATGAGCCACGCAGTTATGCCGTTGTGCTCGCAAACATTCTGGCAACACCGCTCAAGGTGCTTGCGCCATTGCTGACTGGGCATGTTTCTCTTGGCGGGAGTTTGGTGCTCGCTGGCATTTTGGAGCGCCAAGAAGACGAGCTCAAAGCGGCTTATGCGCCGTATGCGAAGCTCGAAGTGGCGGATCGGGAAGATGGTTGGATTTTGATGACGGCAAAGCAAGTTTAAGAATCGGTCTTCAAGTCACCGCTTTCTTAGCCTGAAATTCAGGCTGCTTCCAAACCCCGCTGTCAATTACCTCACGCAAAATTTCCACACTTCGCACCACATCACCGTAGCTGTTGTAAAGCGGTGCGAAACCGAAACGCAGAATATTCGGCGCGCGAAAATCGCCAATCACGCCACGTGCAATCACCGCTTGCATGATCGCGTAGCCTTCTGCGTGCGTGAAACTCACTTGACTGCCACGCTGTGCAGCTTCGCGCGGCGTAGCCAGCCCCAAGCCCAGCGGCGCGATATGCGCATCGTACAAATCGATGAAGAGCTGCGTGAGTGATTCGCTTTTGGCGCGCACGGCTTTCATGCTCACGCCTTCAAATGCTTTAAGCGACTCTTCAAGCGCAATCATCGAGAGCACGCTCGTCGTGCCGACCAGCATGCGCTGCATGCCTTGCGCGGGCACGAAGGCTTGATCAAAGGTAAATGGTGTGGCGTGGCCAAACCAGCCTTGCAGCGGTTGCTGCATGCTCGCCTGCAAATCTTCACGCACATAAACAAAGGCTGGCGCGCCCGGGCCACCGTTTAAATACTTGTAACCGCAGCCCACGGCATAGTCCACCTTGGCAGCATTTAAATCGACGCGCACCGCGCCCGCGCTGTGCGCCAAATCCCAAATCATCCGGCCACCTTGCGCATGCACGAGCGACGTAACGCGCGCCATATCCAGCATACGGCCGGTTTTGTAATGCACTTGCGTGAGCAAAGCTGCGCAAAGCTGCGCACCGGCTTCTCGGATTTTTTCTTCGATGTTGTCTTGCGTAGCAAGCACCACTTGCTTGCCATACAAAGCGGCTGCGCCATCGGTGATGTAGGCATCGGTTGGGAAATTGCCTTCTTCGCAGATGATGATGCGACGCTCGGGCTGCGCGAGCGCCGCTGCACACATCACTTTAAAAAGATTGATGCTCGTGGAATCACAGGCCACCACTTCATTGGCTTTCGCGCCAATCAGCGCGGCCAGCTTAGCGCCTACGCGGCTGGTTGATTCATACCAACCCGATTCATTCCAAGAGCGAATGAGCCGGTTGCCCCACTCCTCGGTCACCGCACGTTGAATGCGCTCTGGCACGCTGCTTGGCAAAGCGCCGAGCGAATTGCCATCAAGGTAAATCACGCCATCCGGCAAGGAAAAAAGTTGGCGCGAGCTGGCCAGCGGATCTTGCGCATCTAGCGCTTGGGCGCTTTTGAGTGCGTCCGAAAATAGTGTGTGTGATGTCATACAAGAATCTTAAGAGTTCTGCCGAAGAAATTTCAATGCCAGGATTTAAAGCGCTGTGCGCAGAGACCACAGTTCAGGGAAAAAGCGATGCTCGGTGACTTGCCGCAGCCAGCCCACGCCAGCTGAGCCGCCCGTGCCAGGCTTGTGGCCGATGATGCGCGAAACACTGGTGAAATGTCGCCAGCGGTATTGCGAGATGTGATCGTCGAGCGCTACCAAAGCCTCGCCGAGCTCATACAGATTGTTCTCCGTTTTCGCCTCTCGGTAGATCGCAAGCCAAGCGCGCTCCACCGATTCATTGAGCGCGTAGGGCTGCGTCCAATCACGCTCAAGCGCCTGCGCATCGACCGCGTAGCCGCGCCGCGCAAGCAGCGCAATCGTTCGGTCATACAGCGATGGTGCTTCGAGCGCTTCTTTTATTTTCGGCCACACATGCGGAATATTGCTGTGCGCCCTCGCCAGCCGCGCACTCTTGTTGCCAAGAATAAACTCCACATGCCGATACATGAACGACAGCTGCCCCGATGCTTGGCCGAGCGTGTTGCGAAACTCGTTGAAACCATCGGCCGTGATCGTTGAGAGCACATCCCAAGATTGCGC
>JANMFP010000429.1:0-7349 GCA_031378135.1 Variovorax sp.
CGGCGCGATCAGATGCACACGCTCAGGCAGCTCGGCGGCATCAGCGGCTTTCCGCGTCGCGATGAAAGCCCGTATGACACCTTTGGCACAGCGCATTCGTCCACCTCGATATCGGCAGCCCTGGGCATGGCCATCGGTGCAAAAAATCAGAATGTCATGCGCCACAGCATCGCCATCATTGGTGATGGCGCAATGAGTGCAGGCATGGCTTTTGAAGCGATGAACAATGCTGGCGTGCAGCCGGGTTTGCCGCTGCTGGTGATTCTCAACGACAACGACATGAGTATTTCACCGCCGGTAGGCGCGTTGAACCGTTATTTGGCGCAGCTGATGAGCGGGCGCTTTTATGCGGCGGCCAAAAGCGTCGGCAAACAATTGCTCAAGCCCATGCCGCCGCTGTTTGAGCTGGCTAAGCGCATTGAAGAGCAGGCCAAGGGCTTGGTGGTGCCGGCCACCTTGTTTGAGAATTTTGGCTTCAACTACATCGGCCCGATTGATGGCCATGATCTGGATTCGCTGATTCCAATGATGGAAAACGTCAAGCAATTGATGGAAAAAGGCGCTGGCCCGCAATTCCTGCACGTTGTCACGAAAAAAGGGCAGGGCTACAAGCTGGCCGAGGCCGATCCGGTGGCCTACCACGGGCCGGGCAAGTTTGATCCTGCCATTGGCCTGACCAAGCCCGCCACGGTACCCAAAACCACGTTCACGCAAATTTTTGGCCAGTGGCTGTGCGATATGGCGGCGCAGGACAGCCGCTTGGTCGCCATCACGCCCGCAATGCGCGAAGGCTCAGGCATGGTGGAATTTGAAAAGCGCTTTCCCGACCGCTATCACGATGTCGGCATTGCCGAGCAGCATGCCGTCACGTTTGCCGCTGGCTTGGCTTGCGAAGGCATGAAGCCGGTGGTGGCGATTTATTCGACGTTTTTGCAGCGCGGGTATGACCAGCTGATTCACGATGTGGCGATTCAAAATCTGCCCGTTGTGTTTGCTCTGGATCGCGCAGGGCTGGTTGGCGCAGATGGTGCGACGCATGCCGGCGCTTACGATATCGCCTATCTGCGCTGCATTCCGAATATCTCAGTGGCTTGCCCGGCTGATGAAGCAGAATGCCGTGCATTGCTCACCACCGCGTTTGAGCAAAATCACAGCGTCGCTGTGCGTTATCCGCGTGGCGCGGGCACAGGCAAGCTGCCTTCTAAAGAGCTCACAGGTTTGCCGTTTGGCAAAGCAGAGCTCGTGCGCCAAGGCAAAAAACTCGCCATTTTGAGCTTTGGCACCATGCTCACGCCCGCTTTGCAAGTCGCCGAAAAACTCGATTGCACCATTGTGAATATGCGCTGGGCAAAGCCTATTGACACGCAGATGCTTGAGACGATAGCCAACAGCCACGAGCAGCTTGTCACCTTGGAAGAAGGTTGCTTGATGGGCGGCGCCGGCTCGGCTGTGCTGGAAGCTATACAGCAATTGCGCATCAACAAACCTGTGCTCATTCTTGGCCTGCCTGATGTGTTTATCGAGCATGGCGATCCAGTCAAACTCCTTGCCATGCAGGGCTTGGATGCCACGGGCATAGAAGCAAGCATCCGCGCTCGTTTTGCTTGATGAAGATGCCAGCTTTTGCAAGCTTGACGGCAAACTGACAGAAGCCTGAAGTTAACCATTTGTAGGGTCTTTCTCAAGGGAAAACCCCCGAGGCTGCATAGAGTGCGCTCCCTACAATTCGTCTTGACTTAAACAGTCCTTGATCGCTTTGCTTCTATGCAATGTGTGAAAGATGTTCAACTTGACCGATTGCTTAAAAATGCATGAAGTCGTAAAGGAGATTTCCTAAATGGATCGTCGCGTAGCTCTTAAAAATGCCGGCATCGCCGGTGTACTCGCTGCTGGTGTTGCACCCGCAGTTCACGCTCAGGCTGCTGTGCGTTGGCGTTTGTCGTCCAGCTTTCCCAAAGCACTGGACACCATATTCGGTGCTGCGAACACGTTCGCTGATGCTGTGAAGAAAATGTCGGGTGGCAAGTTTGAAATTTCTGTGCACGCCGCTGGCGAGATCACTCCCCCGTTTGGTGTGGTCGATGCAGTGCAGCAAGGCTCTGTTGAGATGGCTCACACCGCTCCCTACTATTTCTTTGGTAAGAACGATGCGTTTGCCCTCGGCTGCGCGATTCCTTTCGGCCTGAACAGCCGCCAAATGACCGCGTGGATGACTGAAGGCAATGGCATGAAGCTGATGCGTGAATTCTACGCAGGCTACAACATTATCAATTTTATTGGCGGCAATACGGGCGCACAAATGGGCGGCTGGTATCGCAAAGAAATTAAAACTGTTGCAGACATGAAAGGTCTGAAATTCCGCGCTGGCGGCTTCGCTGGTAAGGTGCTTGGCCGTATGGGCGTCGTGCCACAAAACATTCCTGGCGGCGAGATTTACACAGCACTGGAAAAAGGGACAATTGACGCAGCTGAATGGGTCGGCCCGTACGATGATCAGAAGCTTGGTTTCAACAAGGTCGCTCCGTTTTACTACTACCCAGGCTGGTGGGAAGGCGGCCCAGAGCTCGATTTCTTTATCAACGACAAAGCATTCAACGCACTGTCGGCTGAAAACAAGGCAATCGTTGAAGCAGCTGCTGCACAAGCCGCTACAGAGATGCAAGCGAAATACGATGCGAAAAATCCAGGCGCGCTCAAGCAGCTCGTTGGCTCTGGCACCAAGCTGCGTCCATTCCCTAATGACGTGATGGCCTTGGCTTTTAAAGAAGCGATGGCTCTGTACTCTGAGCTCAGCGCTAGCAATCCAGCATGGGCCAAAATCTACACGGATTACAGCAAGTTCCGCGCTGATTCCAACCTGTGGTTCCGTTTCACGGAAGCGCGCTTCGACCAATTCATGCAAGCTCAAAAACTGTAATCAGTTTTTCGCATGCACGATACAAAAAAACCGCCTTCGGGCGGTTTTTTTGTGATCAGATTCATGGAAGGCGACGAAACAGCTTCAATTCATCGCGTAGCCGTTCAAATTCACGAATCATCGCGAGATCACATGCATAGAACACAGAAAATTTACCCAGCATAGTGCGGCAATACAGGCGCGGCGCAATCAGCCAATCCAGACCCGGCACACGGATAAGTTTTGCGTAGGCTAAATCACTCAGCTCGACATGCTTATTCCAGACAAAACTTTGATCCAAGCTGGTAGCGCTGAGTGTCGTGACGCTCGTCTGTATGCACCAGAGCGTGTATAGCATCAGCGCCAAAGCAGCCAAATACCAATATAACCCTTGGCTTGCCAAACTGCCCTTGGTTGTACTGAAATGACCTGCTGACCACAAGGCGTAAAGCCAATAAGCGCAGCTTGCCACAATCACTGTCGCGAGTGACTGAAAAACACGTGAAAAGGCTCTACTGCGCATCGGCGTTCTGCTGGGTCTAAAGAGGAATGGCTCAGGGCCAAGCCTGGTTGGTGGTGAGATGTCGCTCATGGTCGTTCTGTCCAAAACAGCAAAGCACTTAATTTAGTTTGCTTGATTTAAGTATGTGCAATAAAAAAAGTCTCTTCAACTCTCATAAGTTGAAGAGACTCATGTTCTACGCTTGGCTATTTCTTATCTTTGAATAGGTCATCAATTTTCTTTTGCTCATCCGCTGCTGCCTTGTCTGTAGCGGCCTGATCAACCGCAGAAGGTACAGCAAAAGGATCGGTCGAAGCTGACGGCGTGGAGCTGGCTGGCGTTAGCCCTGCTGCCGGATCTTTCGATGCCGCTTCCGCATCAGCAGGGATTTCGATCTTGACTTTGTCAATATCCACGATGATTTCTTTGTCGAGGAACATCGTCACGCTTTGCGGCACGAAGATCACAATCGCCACCAGCATCAGCTGCATGATGATCCAAGGAATCGAGCCAAGATAAATATCGTTAGATTTCACAGGCTCCGGTATTCGTTTCTCTTTCCAAAGCGTATCCGCAATCCCTCGCAGATAGAAAAGCGCAAATCCGAATGGCGGATGCATGAAGCTGGTCTGCAAATTCACGCAGAGCAACACGCCAAACCAAATCAGATCAATGCCTAATTTGTCGGCCACGGGCGCAAGCATGGGCACGACAATGAATGCGATCTCAAAGAAATCTAAGAAGAAAGCAAGAAAGAACACAAAGATATTCACCACGATCAGGAAGCCCACTTGGCCACCCGGTAAGCCGCTCAGCAAATGCTCGACCCACTTGTGGCCGTCAACACCTTGGAAGACTTGGCTGAACACGCGCGAGCCAATCAAGATGAACACGACCATAGCGGTCAAGCGCATCGTGCCTACCATGGCTTCCCATAGCAGCGCTTTCGACAAGCGGCCATACATCGCCGCCAAAATCAAACCACCAACCACGCCCATCGCGCCCGCCTCAGTAGGCGTGGCAATCGCGGTATTTTGGAAGGGCAGGCCGCCCATGGAGCCGAGCACCGTAAAAATCAACAGCGCTGAAGGCACGATGCCGCGCAAGCACTTTTTCCACAGCGCCCAGCCTTGCAGCGTGCGCGCCGTCACAGGCACGCTTGGCAAGTAATCGGGCTTCACTCTGCTCAGCAAGAAGGTATACGCCGCGAAAAACAGAATTTGCAAAATCGACGGGCCCCAAGCGCCTTTGTACATATCCCCAACAGGCTTGCCGAGTTGATCAGCCAGCACTACGAGAACGAGCGATGGCGGCACGAGCTGCGTGATCGTGCCCGATGCTGCCAATACGCCTGTGGCATAGCGCATGTTGTAGCCGTAGCGCATCATCACGGGCAGAGAAATGAGTGCCATTGCAATCACTTGGCCTGCCACCGTGCCCGTGATCGCACCCAAGATAAAGCCAACGATGATGACTGAATAGCCCAAGCCGCCGCGTACCGGGCCAAAGAGCTGACCCATGGAATCGAGCATGTCTTCGGCCAAGCCGCACTTCTCTAGGATTGTCCCCATGAAGGTAAAAAACGGAATCGCTAGCAGCAAATCGTTGCTCAAAATCGAGAACATCGCCAGCGGCAAATTGCTCATATAGGCGGTTGGAAACCAGCCCATATGAATCGCGAAGAAGCCGCAGCCGAGGCCGAGCGCGGCCAGCGAGAAGGCCACAGGAAAACCGATCAACATGATAATCACCAGACCGGCGAACATGATGGGGGGGAAGTGTTCAACTAACATTGTTTGCTCAATTCAAAGGAGAGGGCGTAATTTAGGTTTTATGAAGCGATGAATATCATTGAATTGGCTTTTCATAATGCACATCCATTTTGTAGATGCCTTGCAGATAGGCAAAGCGCTTAATGAGCTCAGCAATACCTTGCATGAACAGCAGCCCAAAGCCAACAGGAAGCGTGAGAAGCGCAGGCCAGCGAATCAAACCACCCGCGTTTTGGCTCATCTCTCCAGAGACAAAAGCTTGATAAAAGTAAGGAACGCACATGTAAAACAGCATGCCAATCACTGGAAACAAAAAGAAGATCAGCCCAAAAATATCCACATAAACACGGCCATGGCCCTTGAGCTTGCCGTAGATCAAATCCACACGCACATGCTCATTGAGCTTGAGCACGTATGGCGCGCCAAGCATGACTGTGACAGCAAACAAATACCACTGAATTTCAAGCCAGCCGTTAGAGCTTTTGTCGAAGCCATAGCGAACGAAGGCATTACCTGCGCAAATCATGGCGGAAATAAAAACGGCCCATGAAGCGACCTTGCTCAATTTTTCATTAACCCAATCAATGCCGAGTGCAAATTTAAGTAGTGCAGCCATAGCTCATTCCTTATGTTGTAACTGTTGCATTGTCGCTGGATTGCTAGGCATGGCTCTGGCAAAAGTCTGACGCAATTGCCTAGGGTATTCCCTTGTGGTATTTTTGTGCGATGCAAACCGACAGGCTGCTTGTCTATTGCTTGACCATATTCTGTTTAAGTCAAGGATAATTAAAAGAGAGTTAATTCTTTAACCTAACAGCTTTACCCGTGCCCCAACCAGTAACACACGCCACCGCTGCGATCGAATCACCAGAGATTCGCTATGCGGGCGCGGATGTGCTCTCGCTGGCCTTGATCGATGCGCGCAACCACAGTTTGCATCTCATGGCGGAGTTTGAGCGCTTGGTGCCTGATTTGCGTTTTGCTGCTGATCTCTCCGTCTCCACCATGGGCGAGGTGCCTCCGCCGCTGTGGCTGCTTGGGCATGTGGGGTGGTTTCAAGAGTTTTGGGTGGGGCGCAATACGCAGCGGCATCTTGGCTTGCAATGCCCACAGCAGCCCACTTTGCTCGCCTCCATCGAGCCGCAAGCAGATCGCTGCTTCGATCCGCGCCTATCACACCGCGCCGAACGCTGGGCGCAAACCTATCCCGATCTCGGCGCGATCAAAAGCTATTTGCTTGAAACGCTAGAGACCACGCTTGAGCTGCTTGAAAAGGCAGAGCCTACGGATCAAGGCCTGTATTTCTTTCGACTCGCGCTGGCGCGCGAAGATCAGCAAAGCGAGCAATTCTTCGTGACAGCGCAAAGCTTGGGGCTGAAATTGCCTGCGCCTGCGATGTCCGCTTTTGCACCGCGCGAACCCTTGCGTGTGCCAGCCACGCGCTGGCTGATGGGCGCTGCATCCAAAGGTTTTTCGTTCGACAACGAATGCCCGCAGCATGAGGTGAGCGTGCCGGAATTTGAGATCGATGCGCAACCTGTGAGCTGGGCGCAATTTGTGAATTTTGTCGATGATGGCGGCTACGACAATATGGCGCACTGGAGCGAAGCGGGGCAAAACTGGCTGAGCGAAGCGGGGCAGCGTGGGCTAAGCGAAGTATCTGGCGGGCAGGGCACGGAATACGGCCGTCGCGCGCCGCGATATGTTGAGCAAATCGGTGTGGCCAGCGGCGCAGTGATGCAAATGCGCTTTGGCCGCATGCAGCGCATGGCATCTAGCTCAAGCGTGATGCATTTGAGTTGGCATGAGGCGCAGGCCTATGCCCACTGGGCAGGGCGGCGCTTGCCCACCGAAGTGGAATGGGAGATTGCTGCAAGCCACCTGGGAGGCCAAGGATTCCGTTGGGGCGATGTGTGGGAATGGACGATCAACACCTTCCGCCCTTATCCCGGCTTCGTGCCCTCGCCCTGGCATCAAGGCAGTACAGCGCATTTCGAGCACTGCAAAACCCTACGCGGCGCCAGCTGGGCGACCCGCGAACGCATGAAAAATCCTACTTTTCGAGGCTATGCGCGGCCAGAGCGCGATAGTGGGTTTTATGGGTTTCGCACTTGCGCGCTTTGAGGGCGGCGTGACGGATTCAGTTGTATTTCATAGGATACAATACTGTTATGCTTGA
>JANMFP010000489.1:0-2166 GCA_031378135.1 Variovorax sp.
GCCCACCATGCTGCATTTCCGTGGCGGCCGCGCGGGCATTGATCGCAAAGCCTATCCTGAGCTTGATCCTGAGTTTTATGACGACGTGGCCAAGGCGTATGGCGATGAGCTGCAATCGCTCTTCAACGCCGGCTGCCGCTATGTGCAGATGGACGATACGAATCTCGCCTACCTCTGCGACCCCGTGATGCGCGAAGCCGCCAAATCGCGCGGCGATGACCCGAATGAGTTGCCGCGCCGTTATGCGTCATTCATCAACAAAGTCGTTGCCCACAAACCTGAGGGCATGACGCTGGCCATGCACCTGTGCCGTGGCAATTTCAAGAGCACGTTTGCGGCTAGCGGAGACTATGAACCCGTAGCCGAAGCGCTGCTGTCTGAGATGAACATCGACGCGTATTTCCTGGAATACGATGACGACCGCTCCGGCGATTTCCGTCCGCTTCGTTTCTTGAAAAAAGGCAAAACGGTCGTGCTTGGCTTGGTGACCACCAAAGTCGGCCAGATGGAGAGCAAAGATGCGCTCAAGCGCCGTATCGATGAGGCTGCCAAATACGCGCCCATGGAGCAGCTGGCCCTCTCGCCGCAATGCGGTTTCTCATCTACTGTGCATGGCAATAACATTGCTGTGGAAGATCAGCGCAACAAACTGCGCTTGGTGATTGAGACGGCGCAAGAGGTGTGGGGCTAAAAACTCTTATTGCATCAAAGCGAAAGCGCTGGGTACATCAAGCCGTGCCCAGCTCCAATTCCTTGAGCTGCTCTTCCTCACGCGCATGCAGGAGCGCTTGCACGGTGTCCGATAAATCGCCTTCCATGATGAAGAGCAGTTTGTAAAGCGTGAGGTTGATGCGGTGATCCGTCATGCGGCCTTGCGGGAAGTTGTAGGTTCGAATTCTGTCGCTACGGTCTCCACTTCCGATCAGGCCTTTGCGTGTGGCAGCTTCTTTGGCGGCGCGCTCGCTGCGCTCTTTTTCTTGCAAGCGCGCTTGCAAGACTTGCAGGGCTTTGGCTTTGTTGCTGTGTTGGCTGCGGCCATCTTGGCACTCGGCGACCAAGCCCGTGGGTAAGTGCACCACGCGAACCGCGGAATCTGTTTTGTTGATGTGTTGACCGCCAGCGCCAGAGGCGCGGAAGGTGTCGATGCGCAAATCGGCGGGGTTCAGCGTAATCGCTTGATGCTCATCGGGCTCGGGCATCACGGCCACTGTGCAGGCACTGGTGTGGATGCGGCCTTGCGTCTCGGTGGTGGGCACGCGTTGCACGCGGTGGCCGCCCGACTCAAAGCGCAGCTTGCCATACACGCCGATGCCCCATTCATCCACACTGCCCTCAACGCGCAGCACAGCCTCTTTGTAGCCGCCCACTTCGCTCGGTGATTCGCTCATCACCTCTACGCGCCAGCCTTGCGCAGTCGCAAAGCGGGTGTACATGCGGCATAAATCGCCAGCGAAGAGGGCGGATTCATCGCCGCCTGTGCCTGCGCGAATCTCGACGAAGGCAGCGCGCGCATCATCTGGATCGCGCGGGATCAAAAGGCGCTGCAATTCATCTTCGAGCTTGATGAGCTCGGCTTCGCCAGAGGTGATTTCTTCGCGTGCCATCTCAGCCATGTCTGCGTCTTGCAGCATTTCGCGTGCAGCCGCGATATCAGCTTCAATCTGCAAGAAACGTTGAAATCGGCCAGCAGCCGGCGTGACTTGGCGGTGCTCCTGCGAAAGCGCTTGATACGCTTTCATGTCAGCCATGATGTCGGACTTCGCGAGCAAGCTTTCCAAATCAAGCAAGCGCTCTTGGATCGTCTCTAATTTTGTGCGGAGAAAAGGTTTCATGCAAAGTTTCGCTCAGCACGCTTGGCACTGAGTGAACCGAGTAATGATGCTCAGCGAACGCCTAGCAGTTCCACATCAAATTTCAAAGTCGCATTCGGTGGAATCACGCCGCCAGCACCGCGCGCGCCATAGCCCAGCTCGGCCGGAATAATCAGCGTGCGCTTGCCGCCCACCTTCATGCCCGCCACGCCTTCATCCCAACCTTTGATGACCATGCCTGCGCCCAAATCGAATTCAAAAGCCTGCATGCGATCCTTGCTCGAATCGAACTTAGCGCCTTGCTCGCCGTTGTTAAACAGCCAGCCCGTGTAATGCACGCTCACCTCTTGGCCGG
>JANMFP010000595.1:0-18066 GCA_031378135.1 Variovorax sp.
GCCGCAACCCAAGGCGTGCTATTTCGCGATGCGGCGGCGATTGAGAACTTTCGAAAAGTAGACACCTTGATTGTGGACAAGACTGGCACGCTGACCGAGGGCAGGCCGAAATTTGACCGAGCTGTGGCGTCTGCGGGGTTCAGCGAAGACGACGTGTTGCGCCTGGCAGGCAGCCTAGATCAGGGCAGCGAGCACCCGTTGGCCCATGCCATCGTGGCAGCAGCGCGCGAGCGGGGTCTGACACTGGACAAGGCGGAAGGCTTTGAGTCTGGAAGTGGTATCGGCGTGCGCGGCACGGTGGGTGCTAAGTACTTGGCACTGGGCAACACCGCGCTGATGGCGCAGCTCAATGTCTCAGTGGATGCCCTCAAGGCGCAGGCTGAAGCCTTACGCGCTAAGGGAGCCAGCGTGATGTTCCTTGCGGTGGATGGCCAGATCGCTGGATTGCTCGCGGTGTCGGATCCGATCAAGGCCAGTACCGCAGAGGCACTGGCAACGCTGAAGGCCTCTGGGCTGCGCGTGATCATGGCCACGGGGGATGGGCTGACAACTGCAAGAGCGGTCGCCACCACACTGGGCATCGACGAGGTACATGGCGAGGTCAAACCGGCAGACAAGTTGGAGCTGGTGAGCAAGCTGCAACGCGAAGGCCGCATTGTCGCCATGGCCGGGGACGGCATCAACGATGCACCGGCCCTGGCCAAGGCCGACGTCGGCGTTGCCATGGGCACGGGTACTGACGTGGCGATGAACAGTGCCCAAGTAACGCTGGTCAAGGGTGATCTGCGTGGCATTGCGGTAGCGCGCGAGATATCACAGCAGACAGTTGCCAACATGAAGCAAAACCTAGGCTTTGCATTTGTTTACAACGCGCTGGGTGTGCCGTTGGCAGCGGGCGTGCTGTACCCCTTCACGGGCTGGCTGCTGTCGCCCATGATCGCGGCGCTGGCCATGAGCTTGAGTTCATTTTCGGTGATCACCAACGCGCTGCGATTAAGACGCGCTGCTGTACGGCATCATCATTGACGTCATCAGCGTTGCGTGCGCTGGCACACAGACATCACATCACATAGGTGTCAGCATATTTGCTATTCCTACACTGAAAGCACTGGGCATCGCTATGTATCTTTTGTCAACCCGATTGCTGGTCGCAATAGCGCTGGGGTCAATCAACGGCGGGGTTGCGGCTCAGCGATTGGATCAACCCCCCGCCGAGTCCATTCCTAAAAAATACCTTGGCGCATCGGGTGCAAGCTACTCGACCAACACTTTTAGTTTGAGGGCATTATGAGTTCGTTGAAATGGGTGGGTCTTGCAATCGGTGTACTTTTTGTCTTTGGTATGGGCGCCGTTGTTTTCGGTGCGTGGCGCTGGGAGAAAGGCACTAAAGCAATGTTGGCACAGCTGGAAGCTGCTCGCACCCCAGGCTCAATGTTAAGCATGCCAGCTCGTTACGATGAGCGTGAGCTTGAGAGCTTGCCCACGCCAGTACAACGCTACTTTCGTGCAGTGCTAAAGAACGGTCAGCCCATCATCGCCGCCGTATCGCTTGAACAAATGGGCACGTTCAACATGAGTGAAACCGCGCAGGCTTGGAAGCCGTTCACCGCAAAGCAGCGGGTGATCACTCAGCGGCCGGGCTTTGACTGGGATGCCCGCATCATGATGTTTCCCTTTGTAGCCGTGCATATCCATGATGCCTACATTGCAGGCCAAGGGACACTGCACGGCGCGATCCTCGGCCTGATACCGGTGGTCAAGATGCCAAACAGCTTAGAGATGCGACAAGGTGAATTCATGCGCTACTTTATGGAAGCCTTGTGGTATCCCACAGCGCTTCTGCCCAGCCAAGGCGTGCGGTGGGAAGCTGTGGACGCTCAATCGGCTCGCGCTACTTTGAAAGACGGTGAGATCTCTTTGACGCTGACTTTCCAGTTTCAAGCTGACGGGCTGATCGAATCAGCTCGCGCGCCATCACGTGGTCGCTTGGTCAACGGAGTTCCCGGTGCTATGCCTTGGCATGGTCGGTTCTGGAACTATGCGATTCGTGATGGCATGTGGATACCGCTAGAGGCTGACGTTGCTTGGGTGACGCCTGAGGGCATCAAACCCTACTACCGCGGCAAGGTAACGACTATTTCATTTGAGTTTTGAATCTAACGCAATCAAGTCCTAACTTTGAACATGAAACCAAGTTTATGAACACCCTGCTCGTCCTTGCCCACCCCGAGCCCAAGAGTTTCAGCGCAGCTTTATTCCATCAGGCAGCCATCACGCTGCAGAGTGAAGGCCATGAAGTGGTCAGCAGTGATCTTTATCGTATGCGCTTCAATCCTATTTCTGGCAGAGATAACTTCACAAGCGCCTTTGATGCCGACTATCTGAGCCTTCAGGTGGAGGAAAATCACGCCAGCGAAAACCATAGCTTTGCGCCTGACGTTGAAGCCGAGATCAGCAAGGTGGAAGCGGCGCACATGATGGTCTTGCATTTCCCGCTTTGGTGGTTTGCGATGCCAGCCATCTTGAAAGGTTGGGTGGATCGCGTGTTCGCGTCTGGGCGTGCTTACGGATCAGGTCGGATGTATGAAAAGGGCGTATTTAAAGGCAAACGAGCCATGCTCGTGTTCACGACTGGCGGGCCACGCTCCATCTATGTGAAGGGTGGTTTTAGTGGCGATATCAATGTGATTATTCGGCCTATTGAGCGAGGCATCCTTCAGTTTCTCGGTTTTGATGTTTTGCCCGCACAGATCGTTTACTCTCCCGCGCAGCTCAGTGCAGAAGAATGCCAAGAGGCGTTAGCTGCTTATTCAAATAGGTTACGCTCTATTGAGACCGAGGCACCAAAGCCCGCCTTGATTTACAAGTCCGAATGATCAGTATGTGCAAGGTTAATTAGTATAGTTCGCGAAGACTTCCATGGAATTCAAAGACTATTACAAAACCATGGGGCTCGAAAAAAGCGCGACGCCAGAAGACATCAAACGCGCCTATCGCAAACTGGCGCGCAAGTATCACCCTGATGTGAGCAAAGAAAAAGATGCTGAGCTGCGTTTCAAAGAGCTGGCAGAAGCCAATGTCGTACTGAAAGATGCCGAAAAACGCGCCGCTTATGACGCACTAGGAGCGAACTACAAGGCTGGGCAAGAATTCCAGCCCCCACCCGATTGGGCTGGCCAACACAAGGGCAGCAACTACTACTCCGAAGGTTTCCAAGACAATAACGATCATGATCACAGCGCATTTTTTGATGCGCTGTTTCGCGGCATGGGGAGAGAATATGGCACAGATCAACAGCGTGGGCGTGAGCCCATTGACATGCACGGCCAAGATCAGCATGCCAATATTCAGATCGCGATAGAAGATTCGTACACAGGAGCGACGAGAACCATTGAACTCAAAGCGCATAAAGGCTTGCCACAGACGCAAACTCAAACGCGAAACCTTGAATTTTCAATTCCAAAGGGCATACGTGCAGGGCAGCACATTCGCCTGGCCGCCCAAGGGGCAGCAGGTCTGGGCAAGGGAAGCCCTGGTGATTTGTATTTAGATGTTGAAATAATCCCCCACCCGCTCTACCGAACCAATGGCCAAGATGTGATGATGGATCTGCCGATTACGCCATGGGAGGCTGCCCTGGGCGCAGAGATCCTTGCGCCAACACCCACGGGGCAAGTCGAAGTGAAGATCCCCGCAGGCTCTGTCAGTGGTAGCAAGCTGCGCCTGAAATCGCGCGGGCTTCCGAGCAAGACGCCGGGCGATTTTTTCTACGTTTTGAAAATCGTGCAACCTGTGGCGCTGTCTGAATCCGAGAAGAAAGCGTATGTGAATTTACAAACAGCTTTTCAAGGCTTCAATCCTCGCGCAGAGATCCAAGCGCATGAGAAAACCCCTTGACGTCAGAAAGGCAACCCCTGTGACACCCAATTTCATATTGATCATGCCCTTGCAAGCACTTGATTGCGATTTGATGGAAGAGCTAACTACTCTCACGCTGGCAGACCTCTGTAGGGCATGCGACGCGCACTCTGACACAGTGGTTGAACTCGTCCATGAAGGCGTAATTGATATCAGCGTGATGGAGCAAAGCCTTCCCAGTGAAGACTGGCGCTTTACGGGTATCCATCTGCATCGCGCTAAAGTGGCCATGCGCCTGCATCGCGATCTGGGTGTGAATTTTGCAGGTGCAGCGCTGGCGCTACAACTGATCGATGATCTCAGGGTTGCCACAGCCTTGCAACACGTAAGGCTCTAGGTACAGATGGTGTAGTGAAGGGATAATTTCTTTGATCGCACTTTCAAGCCGTGCAATGGCTTGTTCAATCTCATCAAGATTTAGGCTGCGTTTGAACAGGATACGGTGGTTCTAAAAGCGCTGTTGTCTGACAAGTGCGCGCGCTGTTGGACTACTCCCAATCAGAGCATTGCAAGCGACCATCAGGTGGCTGCTTCTTGCACCACTTGGCACTAGCCAAGAATGCAGCAGGCTCTGAAATCGAATTTCTCAACTGAAGGACACACCCTATGAAAACTCATTCACTCATTCTTGCTGCATTCTTGGGATGCATCGCTACTGGCTCAGCGATTTCTATGACAAAGCTTGAGCACACCACACAAAAAGACATGATTTCTGGCGACTACAAAGTCAGCCGTGATAAATGCAAAGCGCTGAAGGCGAATGCGAAAGATATTTGTGTTTCTGAGGCAAAAGGCGCTCAAAGAATCGCAAAGGCAGAACTGGAATCTGCCTACGAGCCCAGCGCGCGACATACGCAGAAAGTAGCCATGGCAAAAGGCGATGCAGCATACGACACGGCAAAAGAAAAATGCGACGACAGCCAGGGTAATGCTAAGAACATCTGTAGAGCAGATGCCAAAGCAGCGCATGTCAAGGCACAAGACGAAGCGCGTGTCATGCGCGTCAGTGCCGAGGCCGACAAGGCAAAAACGGGCGCTCGCAGCATGGCCAACAAAGATGAGAATGAAGCCAATTTCAAAGCCGCCTCAGCGCGCTGCGACAGCATGACAGGTGCACCAAAAGACACTTGCATCGCTGATGCAAAACTTAAATACAACCAGAATTGAACGCTGGATACGTCTGCAAACCATTGATCAAATCCCCACAAGAACGAGGTTTCAGCATCATGGAAAAGACAACCCAGATGGCGATGTCGCAGCAGGCAGCGCACTACGCAGCATTCACATTCTCTGAGCAAAGTGCGGACGAGTCAGCGCTGCTGCTAACTCGTTTATTTCGAAATTTCCAGGGAAGTATCTTGCTGCGGCTGTGGAACGGCTCTACTTTGCGGCTTGGCAAAGCGTGCCAAGCTGGCTCGCGAGATGCCTTCACGCTGATTTTTCACAATCCGCGAGTTGTACGAATGATCGTATTGGGCCGAGATCGCCTTCGACTAGCTGAAGCCTATTTTCGAGGCGACATTGATTTTGAAGGAGATTTCTTCGCTGCATTGGGCTTGAAGGATCATCTCAACACCATCGTGCTGTCACCATTAGACAAACTTCAGGCCCTTTTCGGCGCTCTTCGCATGGATGCCTTGCACCTGCTGTCTACACCCTCCGGTAACGCACCTCCATCGCTGCATGCGCAGACTGTCAAAGCACATTCAAAATCTGAGAACAGTGATGCTATTCGCTTTCACTACGATGTCTCAAACGCGTTCTACGCGCTCTGGCTGGATGAGGCCATGGTGTATTCCTGTGCTTACTTTGAGCAACCAGACATGAGCCTAGAACAAGCGCAGGTGGCCAAGCTTGATCACATTTGCCGAAAGCTACAACTTCGATATGGAGATCATTTGCTGGATATCGGTTGTGGCTGGGGCGCTTTGATCATTCACGCAGCGAGAAATTATGGTGTGAAGGCGCTTGGGGTTACTTTAAGCCAACAGCAGCTTGAGCTCACGCGCGAGCGAATCGCAGATGCCGGGCTTGCTGATCGGGTAACGGTGGCGCTGTGCGACTACCGCGATATTCAAGGAGAGGCCACCTACGATAAGGTGGCCAGTGTGGGCATGTTTGAGCATGTCGGTCTGAAAAATCTGCCCGTCTATTTCTCAACAGTACATCGCTTGCTCAAACCCGGTGGGTTGTTTCTGAACCACGGTATCACACATGATGTTGAAGGCTGGAGCAAAACAAGCTCCACCGAAATCATCAACCGCTACGTATTTCCGGACGGGCAGCTCGACACAGTGAGCAACATTCAGCGTGCTATGGAGCAGGCCCGGTTTGAAATTGCAGATCTTGAGGCCTTGCGTCCCCACTACGCCCTGACACTTCGGCACTGGGTTGCTCGTTTAGAAGCTCATCACGAGCAAGCGCTTGAATATGTCAGTGAATCGACTTTTCGTATTTGGCGCTTGTACATGGCCGCATGTGCGCTTGAATTTGAATCAGGTGAAATCGGTGTGTACCAAGTCTTGGCCAGTAAGCGCGTGTTGGGCGCTACTGCATTACCTTTAACTCGGTCACATCTTTATGCGACGCACTTGAGTATGTAAAGGGATCGAAGAGTGGCGCTAAGCTCCCTTGATAAAGCCTGATCACTTAGCCTTCGCTTGCACTGGATACTTCGCAAACGCAGCAGCAACCGCTGCATTGATGGAGGTTTGCAAGTTGGCGCGCTCTTTGCGGGTGACATCGTCGTCAATCACTCGGCCTTCCCAAATGAGCTGTTTGCGTGCTGCATCGATGATGTCAATATTCAGCGTGCCTTCTTTGTAGCTTGTGACGACCGTTTGATCGACATACATCGGCCACGGCGTATAAAGCCCGCCGCGATAGCCGTAGTAGCTGCCGCCGTAGAATCCGCCGTTAAAAGTAGGTTGACCAAAACTAGGTTGAACAAGGATGGGCACGGTTGAGATGTGCGTCTTGTCGGTGATGAATGCGTTGAAGTTCACCAGCAACTGTGGTGAATCGGATACCAAGCGAATACCACGCAGCTCCAGCTGCCCTTGAACGGCAGATTTGATCTGCTGAGTAACCAAGCTTTGGTAGCCACTGCGATCCGTGCCGAGCGGACTGACAAAGCCGAAGGTCTGGTAACTTGAAAAATTAGCGTACGGATCTGAGGCGAATCGCACCTCTGGCGTATTGGCGCAACCACTGACTGCCAGCACACACACAACTGCTGCAACAGCAAGTCGGTCTGTTTGAGAGTGGTTTTTCATCCTGCATCCTTCACTAATCATTTAATAGCACTATGCGCAATAAACACGCCGGCAATACGCCACTTTTCCTTAAATTTAAAGCGATGGGCAGCTGCGCTGCATCAGCGTGCCAGATACCCACCATCGACCGGGTAATAAGCGCCGGTGACGAACGAAGCTTTGTCCGATGCCAACCAAGCCACCAATTCTGCTACTTCTTCCACCTTGCCCAGCCGTCCAATCGGATGTGCAGCCACCAGCATGGCTAGGGCATCTTCATTTTTCTCTAGCCCGCTGGTCATGGCCGTGCGGATGAAACCAGGGCCCACCGCGTTAATACGAATATTCTGCGCGCCGTATTCAATAGCTGCAGCCTGCGTCAGTCCCACGACGCCATGTTTGGCCGCTGTGTAGGCTGGCGATCTGGCCAGCGCCACTGCGCCGAGCACTGATGCAATATTGATGATCACACCACCGCCATTCTTAAGCATGGCTTTGAGCTGTTGCTGCATACCGTAGAACACGCCCGAGAGATTGATGTGAATCACATTGTCCCAAGCCTCGATCGGGTAATCTGCAGTGGGCGCGCTCACGCCGCCAATGCCAGCGTTGTTGCAGGCCAGATCAAGCCGACCAAATTGCTCGACAGCTTTGTCCACGAGCATTTTGCTGTCTGCTGGCTTGCCCACATCCGCGACAACAAAAATTGCCTCTCCGCCTTGGTGGCGCACCAAGGCGGCTGTTTCTTCCCCCGTGACGACATTGAGATCAGAGAGCACTAGCTTTGCTCCTTCGCGTGCGCACACCAGCGCAACAGCTCGCCCAATACCAGCGGATGCGCCCGTGACGAGCATGACTTTGTCTTTCAACATATCGTTCCTTTATTTTTTCACACTCAGCTCATTGCGCACAGTTTTTACGCCATCTTGTCTGGCGGCAATCTTTTCTGCCAAACTGATTTGAGCTTTATTCACCACAAAGCCACTCAGCATGACTTCGCCCATGCGCGTCTCAACGCTGATGTCCAGACTCTTGGCTGCTTTGTCGTCCATCAGCGCGGCTTTCACGCGGCTCGTGATAACGGTATCGTCGACATTGCTGCCCATGGTGGTGGTGCCTTCTTTGAGTACCAAGCGGTTTTGCACCTCTTTCACGCCCTGCACTGCCTGCGCAACGGCTACAGCGCGATCCACCTGAGCCGCATCGTTCACAAAACCACTGAGCTGCACAACGCCTTTGCTCGTCTCTACCTTGATGTCCGTGCTTTTGATACTGGCTTCGGCCAAAAGCGCGGCTTTCACGCCAGTGGTGACCACGCTATCGTCAAGCTCATTGCCCATTGTGGAACTGGCCACTGGCGGTGTCGGCGCGGCTACAGGCTCCGCAGGCTTAGGGCTACAGCCGATGGTGAGTGCCAAAATCATCGTCGATAAGCCACTGGCTAAGGCTCGGCGCTGCAATGAAGCGTATGTTGTGGCGTGTGATGTTTTCATAGAAGTCCAATCGTTGAGGTTGCATGAAGGCAAATAGATCTGCCTGAGTATTCATCTATCGCTAGATGTCGTCGGTGCGCTAGCGCACTTTGATTCGGTTTGTAAAGCGTCATTTCGAGCCGTGCATCCAAGGTACAAACGCAGAAGTGCTGCTCACGTAGTCGGCGTATGCTTTGCTACGCAATGACGCGTCTTTTTCCTGCAAATTAATGCCCGACACACGGAGGAGTAAAAAGGTGATCAGCATCGGCGAGAGCAATGCCCACCAGCCGCCAGCAGATAGCGCCACCAAACCAAAGCCCCACCAAACGCAGCTCTCACCAAAGTAATTCGGATGACGCGAATAGCGCCACAGACCGGCTTGCATTACGCTGTCTTTTTCAGTTGCTTTACTTTTGAAGGCGGCCATTTGCGCATCTGAAATTGCTTCAAAAATCAATCCAAAGGCGGCCAAAGCCAGTCCAAGGTAGTCCAACCAACCCCAAGCGTTAGCAAGGCCATATGCTGCTGCGACTGCCAAAAAAGGCATGGCGATGAGCCAGGCGAGAACGGCCTGCAATTCAAAGACCCAATAAAGACTTGTCCAAATGAAACTGGGTTGGTTGCGTGCACGCATTTGCGCATAACGCCGATCCTCGGGCTGTCCCCAACTGCGCCGCGTGATGAACCAGCTCAGGCGCAACGCCCAGAGAGTGCAAATCGCCAGCATAGCAATCAGCTGACTACTCAAAGGTGGCATGGAAACCGAGAAAACTACAGCAGACAGCAAGATCAGAAGAGGCCAAGCGCGATCTGCTAGTGCAAGGTTGATCCGCACCGCACTGACCGCCCAGACCAAGCCACTGAGCAGCAGGTTGCAAACCAGTGCGATCAAGGCGATGTGCCAAATGCTGAGATTCATCATCCACTCACGCCTTTAGAAGTAGAAGCTGAGACGGAGCCATCGGGAGAGACCAACTCCTCATCCAGCGCAGCCAGTACGCGCTCCGGGCTCATGGCGGTTTGCATGACCGCTGCATCCGAATCGTGGCGATTTTTTACATTGGGTAAGTCACGGCGCAACTCTTCCATCAAATCAATCAATTTCGCTGTCTTTTGCTCAATCAACATCGTCATCTTCAGATCAAGGTGGTCGCGTTGCTCGCTCAATTTTTCAATTCGGTTTTGCTTGATCAGTACAACCGTTGTGACGAGTAACGCTGACAGCGCGAGGATGCCTTGCAAACCATGAAACGGCGGTTCGTCCAAGGGCATGCGCTGTGCGAAAAGTAAGCTTAGATTGATGCAGATCCAAAGAGCGACAAAGACGAGAATCGCCAGCAAAAAGGCAGGCTGCCCAACGAAATTGCTCGTGGCTTCAGCATGGCGCTGGGAGGCGCTTAGCTTGCTTTCTTCGCGCTTGTAGAAATCATGAACCGCAGCAATGTTTTGGTTGATTTTTTCGCTGTCTGAATCGGTGGCTGTTGCGCCCAGCGATTGAGATGATGGTGATAGAGATGGCATGTTCACTTCGAGCGGGGTCGGATAAGCTGTTGATCGGTCTGAACAACAGCGATCTCTCCCTTGCGTATATCGATGATTTTCATATCTTGGCTATCTGAGGTTTGCCGCCAGCACCCGGCACGAGCTTGCGGCGCAGCTGCGCATCCAATCCCGGTGTGGCGCGCATATCGGTATCGACTAAGCCCGCATCAAGATCGTGTTTGGCTTGTGCGATCACGGGGTCGGGTCTGCCTAGCGAGGCAGGCGGTTGCTTTTTAGAGGGTGTTCTGAATGTGTTCATAGATTTAATTTGAGTAAGGTTGTATTGAATATCCGATCCCACAGACTGGATATCACGCCGAAATTGCCGAACTGCTCTGAAGGCTTGTGGTGCAATGCATGGCAGCACTTTCGCTGATTCAGCCACTGGCCGTTAAACCGCAATAGGTATATGTATTTTGCGATTGAGAGTTTTCATAATATCGCCTGTATTTCAGCTATTAGTCGTTCATTACAGTGATTAGGAGCAGCACCAAAATGCCGCCTGCTTGGGCAACATTCGTATCCGAATCAAGGCCTCACAGTGACTTCGTTCTTAACTGATTTCACCCCTTTAACCCGATGCGCAATACCTTCTGCGGCAGACTTTTCCTCGTCGTTCTTGGCATAGCCCGAGAGCAATACTGCGCCGTCTAGCGTTTTGACGCTGATGCTCGTACCACCAGTGTCTTTGTCGATCACAAATTTTGATTTGATTGCTTGTGTGATCAGTGCATCGCCTGAATAGCTGATGTATCCAGGATTGAAATGCGGTTTGCTGAAAAAAACATAGCCCAAGAGGCAAGCAACAAAAAAAATGCTGATCACAACTGCAAAAATACGGCTTGTTGTCATATGCGTCTAATCAACGGTGAGCCAATCTTTGAGCTCGTCAGCATGCTCTTGTTCATTGCTCAAAATATCCTCGATGAGACGTTTCGTGGTGGGATCTTTGTCAGCAATCAACGCAAGCATTTGTGTGTAGGCCTCAATCGCCACGCGCTCGGCAATCAAATTGGTCTTGATCATGGTTTTGAGATCAAGCGCATCGTTGTAGTCGGCGTGGCTGCGCTTGGAGAGCGAATCTGGCGAAAAGTCAGGTTCGCCGCCCAGTTGCACAATGCGCTGAGCGATGCGATCCGCATGGCCCGTCTCTTCATTGGCGTGCACCAAAAATTCATCGGCAATCTTGGGTGACGATAAACCTGCGGCAGTGAAATAGTGCCGCTTGTAGCGCAAGTTGCAGACCAGCTCTGTAGCTAGGCTGTCGTTGAGCAGGCGAATGATGTCTTCTCGCCAAGGGCCATAGCTAGGTGTGATCGCCCCATTGTCTAAGCTCTTCTTTGCGGCGTCTAAGGCTTGCATATTGAGCTTCATCGGCTCGTGCGAGCTACTGGGTTTTTTTGAAAAAAGTTGGGTGGATGACATGTTGATGACTTTCTGGGTTGAAACCATTAAGGAACGCGGCGTTCGATGGTGATTTGCTCAACCTCTACCCGACGGTTAGACTCCAAACACTCGATTAATTTGGCAAGATTTTTTTCCGTGCAGTTAGCAACCGGGTTGCTCTCGCCTTTGCCCGTCGCAGTCATGCGATTGGCAGCGACACCACGATTGACCAAGTAGCTTTTGACTGAATCAGCACGCTTTTGAGAAAGTGTGAGGTTGTAGGTTTCGGAGCCCAAACGGTCGGTATAGCCAGTAATCATCACATTGCTTGCGTCAGGAAATTTTGCTAAAGCATCAGCCACTTCATCAAGCTTGGGCATCGGCGTGCGAAGCTCTGAGCTGTCAAAGTTAAACAGTTTGCTGGCAGATATCGTCATGCGCTCAAACCTTGGGGGCATGGGTGTGGGCGGCGCTGGCGGTGAGACGATAATGATCGGTGGGGGTAGTTGTGGCGCGGGGGCAGCTACAGGGGCAGGAGGTGCAACGTACGCGGGTGCTTGTGCGACACGCGGCGCGGGCTGAGGAGTTTTCTCAAAGCTGTACATCAAGCCTAGGCTCACGACATCGGTGTTCGCACGTTTTGTGCCAAAGCTGTTGCCACGCAAGAAAGCGTAATTGCGTCGGGCGTCAAGTTGCATGCCCCATTGATCACTGAAGGAAAATTGCAAACCAGCACCCACACCGGCGAACGGCGATGTACTGGAAGCCTTCCCTGTAGGTGTTCTGAATTCATCTCTTTCAGCGCCTACACCGACTAAAAGAAGTGGGCGAAAACGCGAGCGAGAAAACAAATACAAGCCATCGAGCCCGAGGGTCAGTTGTTCAAGGCGATTAGCACCGTCGTTGATGCGCCCGTATTGCAAACCCAATTGCATATCCCAATGGGGCGAGACTGGCTTGCCGAAGCGAATACCGCCACCCGTGGCGCTCTTGCTCGTGCCGAACTTGTCTTCTGGGCTCACGCGGCTGACATTAGGAAGGATGTAGCTCGAATCATTGTAATTTGCATCGGAGGCTTCAGTGGAGGAGTACCCCTGCGCCATCGCCGTACTGGCAGCCAAAGTGGAAATTGCGGCCATTGATGCTATGAATTGATGCGTATGTTTCATGGTGTCCTTGTTTCGCAATTTGGATTCCTGCGTCAATTGAACGCATTTACAGATTGTTTAGGCGAGCGAGCCTCACAACTATCAGACAACTCGCACATCGGTTGTAGGACGTTGGCTCAACAGGCTATCAATAGCAACATCTTCGCGATGCGCGATGCATAATGACTTTTCATCAGATTAAAGACAACACTTTGCGTGATGTGCATATGCATCGCGCGCTAGGCTCAGTTTGCAACCTGTTTCTTCTTTTAATGGCATGAAGGCGTGCGAGCTGTGACACTTCTTAAGATTTACTTGGTCGAAGACAGCGTCGTTATTCGCGCTAGCCTGATTGCCACCCTAGAAGAGCTTGCGCCAGTGCAGATCGTTGACACAGCAGAAGATGAAGACGTTGCTGTGCAATGGATGCGTGATCCTGCGCACCATTTTGATTTAGCGATCGTCGACATTCAACTGCGCGTAGGCACAGGGATCGGGGTAATCAGCGCTGCAAGCGGTCTGATGCAGCGACATAAGTTGGTCGTACTCACCAACTACGCCACACCGGATATGAGGCGCAAGTGCCTCAGCCTTGGAGCAGATCGGGTGTTTGATAAGTCTAACGAGATTGATGCGCTACTCGCTTATTGCAGTGCGTTAACGACTGGCGAGGCGAGCGACAGCAGCAGGCTATATCCTGCATAAACATCTGTTTATTGCATCAAACCATTTTTTAGCGCGTAATACGTTCAATCACGTTGGAGATAACATCCGCTGAATCATGAACATCCTTTGCTGAAGTTGAGATGCACGATCCCACACTTTTTCGGAATGACAACCCATGCGCGCACTCACTCTGATCAAAGGCAATAAGTTGGTCGTGCCTCTGGCGTTTGCTGCTGCTGTGGCGATGTTGGCGGTCAATGAATTGTCATACTGGTACACGTCTAGATACACACAAGCCTCTATGGCTACGATGCGCTCACAAATTATTTTGGGAGATTTGCACGTGAGGATGCTCGATGCTGAAACCGGACAACGTGCCTTCATGCTGACCGCGCAGCCAGAGTATTTGCAGCCCTATGAAGAGGCTGTTGCGCCTGTGAGGCAGAATTTCTTAGAACTTCAGCTGCGGTATGCACATCAAGCCCAAAACTTAGCGATGCTGACTGAACTAGAACAATTGTCTACCAAAAAATTACTCGATATGGCGCTAACAATTGATTTGAAGAAGCAAGGTGTCGCCCAGCAAGGTCTAGAAAAGTTACCTGTTAGCATTGACCGTAGCAATATGGAGCGAATGCGACTGATCACCTCAACACTGCTCGAACTCGAAGGTGAGCAATTAACAGCATCGCAGAAAAGTATGTCTGCGGCCATGCTAACGAGCCGAATCAGCATTGCACTGCTTAGCGTACTTTGCCTACTGGCCATCCTGATTTACTTGCGAAGAAATCTTCAGCTTAAAACAGAGCAACTTGAATTGCGTAGTCAGCTCGCATCCGAGCGTGATGAATTGGATTTGCTCGTGCAAAGAAGAACGCAAGAGCTCACGAAATTGGCACGGCATCTACAAAGTGCGCGCGAAGACGAGCGTAACCGCCTCGCCCGCAATCTGCATGATGATCTAGGAGCATTACTCACATCGGCCAAGCTGGATGCGGTACGCATCAAACCACGTGTTGATCAGATCTCGCCAGAGGTGGTTGAACTCTTGGCGCACTTAGTAGGGAATCTCAACAGCAGTATTGCTTTGGGGCGTAAGATTATTGAAGATTTACGTCCTTCCGCATTAAGCAATCTCGGCTTGGTTGCGACATTAGAAATCTTTGCACGTGAATTTGCCGAAAGCTCAAAACTAGTTGTTCACAGCAGCTTTGAAGCAGTGGAATTACCACCGGACTCAGAGCTCATGGTGTATCGCCTGATGCAAGAGGCCTGTACAAATATCATGAAATATGCGAACGCGGAAAACGTATGGCTCAAGCTTGGTGTCTTGGATGGCGTCATCATTGCCTCAGTGCGCGATGACGGCGCAGGATTCAATACCGATAACAAGCTTTCTTCATCCTATGGCTTACTCGGTATGCGTTACCGGGTGGAGGCTGCGCAGGGGGTGCTCAATATTGTTTCTACGCCCGGCCAAGGCACGCTGATACAAGCTTTGCTCTGAGAAGGAATGGCTGTTTGTCCTACAAACTGCAGCGTGATGACCCGATCAGCCTTCTGCCTTGCAATTGCTGCTGCTGGGCATGACGGGCGTTTTAGGCGATGTGGCTGTGATGCTTTGGGTCACCACACCAGCGGCAGAATTTCAGTCGGCTTGGGGCGCTGAGCTCTGGCCGATCCGTAATGCGGCATGTTGTCTGACGTGGCTAGGCGGCATTTGCTGATGGCTTGAAAGCAGTTCCAGCTCTACATTTAACTATCCATCACCCTTCGGTGCTGGGAAGTCCCATACCGAAAAGGAATTATCATGAAAACTCACAATATGCTCGCTGGTTTGCTGGTCGTACTTGCACTGGCCACCACTACTGGTTGCGCAGTCACACGCGGCCAAGAAACGGTGGGGGCGTACATTGACGATGCCGCCATCACCACCAGTGTGAAGTCTCGCTTTGTCGAAAGCAAGCTCGTCGACGCCTCCAGCATCAGCGTAGAAACACTCAAGGGCACAGTGATGCTCTCTGGTTTCGCAAAAAACTCCACTGAAAAATCGACGGCAGAAAGCATCGCTTCAAACGTCAACGGCGTCAAGTCTGTCAACAACAGCATCACCGTACGCCCATGAGCAAAGAATTTGTGGCTTAGCCGCAAAGACAAGCTCTTGGCCCCAAAGGCTCGGGGTACTTTTTATTCAACTTAAAGGAAATCATCATGAACTGGGAACAAATTCAAGGCAATTGGAAGCAAGTCACTGGCAAGGCCAAAGAGCAATGGGGCAAACTGACTGACGACGACATGGATGTCATCGCTGGTAAGCGCGATCAGCTCGCTGGCAAAATTCAGCAGCACTACGGTGTTGCCAAAGAAGAAGCTGAAAAGCAAGTCAGTACTTGGATGGATAAAGCATCGGATACATGGTTTGTCAAAAGTGACAAACCTGCATCTACATCAGAATCTAAATCTGATGAACATAAGACAGATGCGAAAGCCTCTGTTTAAATCTTTGGACTGAACCAAGCGCTTTGGGCTGTTTGGCTCAATCGAGAAAGACCCACAAAGGGTCTTTTTTTGTGGGTCTTTCTCGATGCAAAGGACCACAGGATATTCCGGCCAAATTGAGTGAAATACACTTGGCATCGTGCTGCTTTCTGGTTCATTGATTCACGATGCAGCGCAATGCAGAAAGGCAGTAGCATGAGATCCAAGTGTTCACGCTGGTTGACAAAATAGCGTGTCTCCTACAGCCGTACGAAGCAATGCCTGACACAGCTTCGCTCGCTTTCATCGCATGATGAACTCTTTAACAACCGAAAAGATGCTCATCATGAAAATCCAGACCCAAAATAGTCCCGAGTTCATCAAGCTGGGAAAATTAATTGAAGACATGAATGTTGCTATGCTCACCACCATGGGCGCGGGAGGCACTCTTGAGAGCCGCCCCATGGCACCACAGGAGATGGACAGTGAAGGTGCGATCTGGTTTCTCACAGCCAATCACTCTGAGAAAACCAAGCGTTTGGATCACGTCAATCTGAGCTTCACGCATCCCAGCCACGGTACGTATGTCTCGCTGTCAGGCCATGCAGCGATCAGCGTGAATCGCGAACACATTCATCGCCTCTGGAGCGCTTTCGCCAAGCCTTGGTTTCCTGATGGCCCCGATTCACCGAATGTGGTGCTCTTCAAATTCATTCCAACGGGGGCTGAATACTGGGATGCGCCACACAGCAGCACAGTGCGCCTCTTTGCCATGGCCGCCTCCATCATTGCTGGCAAGCCCGTGGGCATGGGTGAGCACGAGACGCTGGAGAAACTTTGAGGACGCGGCTTTACTTCGCAGGATGAGACGCCATCATGCCTCGTCTATCTGTTTGCCATTGATGCTGCGCTTAATCTGCATGGCCGTTCTCGGATCACTGTGTATGCAGGGCTGTAGCCAACTACCGAAGATTCAAGCGGCAGACGCGACCAACCCAGTTAGCGCTGTGGTGCTGGAGGACGCTCGTGGCCCACTTTCTGCGGCGCAGAGTAAGGCATTGCTAGGCAATCTAACGTCTGGTAGTGCACAAGCCAGCGCTTTAGAGCATCACCTTGCGGCAGAGGAGGCGATCACAAACACACCTATCAATTCTGGCAACAAGGTACAGCTTCTCACCGATGGCCCAGCCACTTACGAGGCCATGCGAATTGCCATCATTTCTGCACGTGATCACATCAACTTAGAAACCTATATTTTCGATGATGATGATGTGGGGCGCGGCTTTGCAGCTGCATTGATCGATGAACAGCGCCAAGGCGTACAGGTGAACATTATTCGCGACAGCGCTGGCACGTTTCGGACACCCCCCGAGTTTTTCAATAGCGTGCATTCAGGAGGCTCGTTTGGCAAAAAATCGCGTCGCTCTCGCAATGACGCTGCAGCTTGGCGTGATACAGATCTCAAGCTCGAAGGCCCCGTGGTCGCAGAACTGCAAAAACTCTTTGTCGCTACTTGGGAGAAACAGCAAAACCTAGCTTTGCCTGAGAAAAACTATTTTCCAGCTCTCAAGCCCATGGGCACCACGTTAGTGCGAGCCATCGGCAGCACACCCGATGAGCCTTACAGTCAAATGTATAGTGCACTGCTATCGGCCATCGGCCATGCACGAGCCAGCGTGTATTTGACGAACGCTTACTTTGCACCCGATCCGCAATTGCTCGCAGCCCTAGAAGCTGCGCAGCGCCGAGGCATAGATGTGCGGCTGATCTTGCCAAGCAAAACGGATTCATGGCTCGTCTTCCATGCGGGGCGCGGCTATTACGCACGGTTGCTCAAGGCAGGCGTGAAAATCTTTGAACTACGCACCGCTGTTCTTCATTCAAAAACTGCCTTGATTGATGGCGTGTAGGCTTCAGTAGGTTCCACCAATTTGGATTGGCGCAGCTTTTTGCACAATCAAGAGTTGGATGCCATCGTCTTAGGGGAGGCTTTTGGCAAGCAAGTACAGGTGATGTTTGACAAAGATTTGGCGAACTCCGACCCCATCACCTTGGCCAATTGGCAGCGCCGCACGCTGGATTTGCGCATGAAAGAATGGTTTGCACGTTTATGGGAATATTGGCTATGAAATCAAACCTGATGAGCTGGATCGCCAGCTATGGCGCGACAGCGGCTGTGATGATCATCATTGATTTGAT
>JANMFP010000612.1:0-2108 GCA_031378135.1 Variovorax sp.
CTCGCCCAACACGAAAAATCTGCGCGCTTTGCAAAGCGATGAAGCGCTCGATGGTTTGCTTGGAAGCCTTGCCGCACGCCGTGAAGAACTTGCGCAAGAACACAGTGTGATGAAACCGATCTTCCTCAAAATCGCGCCTGACCTTGATGAAGCGCAAATCAAAGTGATTGCGCTCACGCTGCAAAAGCATGCCATCGACGGCGTGATTGCCACCAACACCACACTGTCTCGCGATGCCGTCAAAGGCTTGAAACACGGAGGCGAGGCGGGCGGTCTATCCGGCGGCCCTGTATTGGAAGCCAGTAACCGCGTGATCGCGCAACTCCGTGCCGAGCTGGGTAAAAACTATCCCATCATCGGCGTAGGTGGCGTCGTCTCGGGCGAAGATGCGACAAGCAAAATCAAAGCTGGTGCAGACCTCGTGCAAATCTACACTGGCTTGATTTACAAAGGCCCAGGTTTGGTGAGCGAAGTGGCTAAGGCTTTGAAGCGCTAACAACTCCGCATGGCGCGAAGAATCCCCATCTCTGCCGTTGATACAGATCGCCCCGAGACGTGGACGCGTTATCGCGCGGGGCTGTGCGATAGCTGCAACGCCAATTGCTGCACGATGCCGCTAGAGGTCACTTTGCCCGAGCTCGTGCGGCTGGGTTGGGTCGATGCGTTTGAAGCGGAGCATGAGCCCGCCAGCCGCATTGCCAAGCGATTGCTCAAGGATCGCTTGATCGATCATTTCAACCACAAGCAAAGCCTGTTCACGATGGCCCGGCGCGCCAGCGGCGATTGCATCAATCTCGATGCGCAATCGCGCCGCTGCACCGTCTATGAACGCCGCCCCGATATTTGCCGCCTGCATCCGCAAACGCGCAGCCCAAAGCTTGGCTATTGCGCTTATGGCGTGCGCGCTTGAGATTCTTTGGTGTTGGGAGATGCATCCGATACAGGTTCCTCTGTGCTCAAAGTATCGAAGTTGAAAAACTCATGTTATAAATTGTTGCGGTTTTAACAACGACGCACCACATCATGCCGCTCGCGGTGCATTCACGAGAACACAACATGAAAAAACTTTTATCAGCCCTGATTTCCGCCAGCTTGCTGTTGGCTCCTTTGGCCTTCGTGCCAAGTGTGGCGAGTGCCAAAACGATCACTCAGAAGAAGAACGAAGCCAAAGGCGCGCAAGCCAAGGCGAAATCCAAAGCTAAATCGGATGCGAAGAAGAAAAAATGATTTGACGCTTTAAAAATCAAAAAACGCGCTCTCGAGCGCGTTTTTTTATGGCGTGCGCAAGGATCAGTTCTGCGCCCAAGGCAGCCCCTTGGCTCGCCAGCCGCCAAGTGTGTTGCGATGTGCTTTTGAATCGGGATCGCCTTCGAAGCCTTCGAGGATGTTGTAGGCTTCAAAGCCGAGTGCTTGCGCACGTTGCGCGGCTGGGATGGAGCGGATGCCGGAGCGGCACAGCAGCATGACTTTTTTAGTCTTGCCTTGCATGGCATCTTGAAATTGCTCATCAAACTCAGGATTGATCGCCATGCCCGGCCAGATTTTGAATTCTATGGCCGCTACGTTGGGAATGAAGCCAACCCATGCACGCTCGGCATTTGTGCGAATATCAATCAACACGGCCTCGCCACTTTGCCACCAATCGTGAGCTTGGCTTGGGGTGACGTCGCCTGCATAGCCTAGGGTGTTGTTTTGATTTGTCATACTCTTCCTTGTGAATTTACCAAGAGATTTTATGCAACTGCTCTCTGTCGCACCTTGGGCTGTTCCCCTCCGCGAATGTCCTCCTGCGTGCTGCGCCCGCATTCCCCCTTTATTTCGCTGCGGTAAACAACCCAATCACAATCGCGGCCTTGACTGTGAGTTCGAAAAATTTCGCTCGTGAATAACGTGTCGAGAAAACCACCTGTGATGATGCTATCCAACGCAGCGACCCTATTGGAGGAGGCACGCGCAAAGCGCCAGCTGGGGGCATTCGCGGAGTTGGGTAGCGTCAGCGCAGGTGGCTTTCTCTGTACGACAAGCAGAGATAAACAATCACCTCAAGTCAGCAAAATGTCATTTAAAGGTGCAAAATACGATAATTGACGTTGACGTAAACGTCAATC
>JANMFP010000033.1:0-1601 GCA_031378135.1 Variovorax sp.
GTCGAAATTTTGATCAACACGCCACTCATTTCTGATCTTATTTTCAAAGGCGATGTGAGTGAGATCAAAGAGATCATGAAGAAGAGCCGCCAGCTCGGCATGCAAACTTTCGATCAAGCGCTGTTTGATGGCTTTGAAGCCCATCAAATCACGTTTGAAGATGCGCTGCGCAATGCGGATTCTGTGAACGATCTTCGGCTACAAATCAAACTCAATTCGCAGCGCGCGAGGACGACTGATTTGGCCGCCGGTACTGAAATGTTTGCCATTGTTTGAATTTCTTTTTTGACGCCATTGCAATCCTTTATGCCCTCTATCAACTCAAAAACTTACGAATCCACAACACCGCAAAAAGTGGCATTTCTTGGCCTCGGTGTGATGGGCTACCCCATGGCAGGGCATTTGGCAGCTGCTGGACATCACGTGACGGTTTACAACCGCAATGCTACAAAAAGCGAAGCATTCTGTGCAGAATACACGCCGGCTAAGCGCGGTTTAAGCCCCAAAGAAGCAGTGTCAAAAGCAGATATCGTGTATTGCTGCGTGGGCAATGATGATGATTTGCGCAGCGTGGTTTTAGGTGAACACGGCGCTTTTGCTGGCATGAAAGCTGGTGCTTGTTTTGTCGATCACACCACGGCTTCTGCCGATGTGGCGCGCGAGCTCTATGCATCAGCCAAGGCCGGCGGCTTGCATTTCGTGGATGCCCCTGTATCAGGAGGCCAAGCGGGTGCACAAAATGGCATGCTCACTGTGATGTGTGGTGGCGATCAAGCAGCGTTTGATGCCGCCAAACCTGCGGCGATGGCATTCTCCAAAGCCTTCACGCGCATGGGCGAGGCAGGCGCGGGGCAACTCACAAAAATGGTCAATCAGATTGCGATCGCGGGTCTCGTTCAAGGCTTATCGGAGGCGATTGCGTTTGGCCAGAAAGCGGGCTTGGATGTCAACCTCGTGCTTGATGTGATTGGCAAAGGCGCAGCGCAAAGCTGGCAAATGGACAATCGCGGCAAAACCATGGTGGCCGATCAATTCGATTTTGGCTTCGCCGTCGATTGGATGCGCAAAGACCTCGGCTTGGTGCTCGATGAAGCCAAACGCAACGGGGCGCGTTTGCCCGTCACTGCTTTGGTCGATCAGTTTTATGCGGATGTACAAAGCATGGGCGGCCAGCGTTGGGACACTTCGAGCTTGATCAAGCGGTTGAAGTAGTTTTTTTCGATCACAAAGAGTGATATCGCTACAAGTCACCACCCCAACATCAAGCGCAAAGGCAAATAAACAGCCATGCCGCCGAGGATGCAAAAGAGCGTGTTGCGGCGCCAATAAAAGATCGCCGCACCCGCCATGGCGCCATAAATTCGAGCGTCTTGCAATGTGGAGATAAGTTGGCCCTGAGTCATCACAATTTCAGGAACGATAACTGCTGACAGCGCGGCTATCGGCGCATATTGCAAGCCGCGTTGCGCCCAATGAGGCAGTGAGAAATCCTTGCGACTGATGAAGAAAAATGAGCGCGTGATCACTGTGACCACGGCAAGGCCGAGCACCGTGACAAGCGTCCAGAGATCGGTTTCGCCGCTCATGGCGCTTTCTCCATT
>JANMFP010000040.1:0-10104 GCA_031378135.1 Variovorax sp.
TTCGCCATAACGGCCATCCTTGGGGCGGCGGCTGGGCTGCACATAAGCGGCCTTCCAAGGCTCAGGGCCAATGGCTCTTAAAAACGTTGCGGTGTGCGATGTGCCCGCGCCGACTTCCATGTCGTAGGGCTGCAAAAGCGCACAGCCTTGTTTGTCCCAATAAGCTTGCAAGGTGAGGATGATTTGTTGGAAGGTGAGCATACCGAATCTCGAAGGCGCGTCGTCTGTTGACACAATCTTCTGATTTTACCGGCGATGCCGCTTGCCTTCGCTGTTTTCAGCGCCGCACGATGCGCTTCAAATCCAAGCTGCAGCCTCCAACGGCTCGCCTTGCGCCAGAGCCGGATTCATCGCTTGCAGCGCATGCACGCGCGCCTCTTGGCTGCCTACGCTGATATCCATGCTTGCGCCCAGCCGATAAGCATGGGGCGATGCAGCCACAGCAGCCGCCGTGCCCAGCACACGCCACACCACACGCGGCTCGCCTTCGCGCAAACGCCGCATGAAGTCAGCTGTATCGCCCACCACCGTGTCCCGCGTGCCGCCAAACGCCAGCGGCATGCGCACCACATCAATCGGGCCTAAATGCACACTCGTGAGCACGCGCAGTGCGGGGGCATTCGTGCTTTGAAACTGCACTGCGGCCCATTGCTTGGCAAGTAGCCCTGAGCGCAGCATGGCTTGCACGGCTTGCGCCGCGCGTGCATAGCCTGGCTTGCCATCCAAGGCTTGATCGCGAAAATAAAGTGTTAAGCGGCTTTCATGCAAATCCAAATAATCTGCAGAGCGCAAAGCCGCATCTTTGCTCACTGGCAAAAAAAGCTGCCGCAAGAGTGCGCGCCAAGCCTGGATCGGCAGCGCTTCGCGCAAGGCCTGGTCGTTATGCACCTCCATGCTCACCGCCCAAGCTGCTGCAAATTGCTGGCGTGGAAGTGGCTTAGCTATCTCTTGCGCTGGCGGCACTGCTGGCGTTGAACCTGTTTTAGCCTGTATGGGCTCCAACTCAAGCTTTTGAAAAGGCGTGGGTGAGAGTTCAGCTGGCGAAGTCGGTTCGAAGCCTGTACCCAGCTGCTGCGCATCACGCCCCAATCGACCAGCCAGCAACTCAAGTTGCTGATTCACAGCGTCGAGCAATTTGTTGGGATCAAAGGGCTTGGTGAGATAGGCATTCGCGCCTTGGCTCAGGCCATGCTTGATGTCTTCTTCACTGCTGCGCGAGGTCAGCAAAATCACGGGCGTTTGCGCCGTCTCAGGCGTATTGCGGATATCGCTGAGCACTTCAAAGCCATTGATCTTGGGCATTTCCACGTCACTCACCACCAAATCGGGCAGCTCAGCGAGCACCGTGAGCAAACCTTCAGCGCCATTGTCCATGTCGCTCACTTCATGACCGGCTTTCTTAAGCACCGCAGTGATCAATCGGCGCGTGGAGGCTTCATCTTCTAAAACGACTATTCTCGCCATGTAATTTCGCTTTTTCGCATTGCACAACAATTCAATTTCAAAATATTATGAGGCAAGATCAGCTGATGCTTCAAAGTGGATTTTTTTATAAATTTTTGAAGCGTTTTGCATCGTTAGCCGGCGTATATATTGAGCGCACAGCTATTAAAATTATAGCAAATCCGAAGATCCACAGTGGCAACA
Source organism: Variovorax sp. (assembly GCA_031378135.1). Lineage (GTDB taxonomy): Bacteria > Pseudomonadota > Gammaproteobacteria > Burkholderiales > Burkholderiaceae_C > JANMDU01. Next base: position 1,648 of record JANMFP010000040.1, read on the forward strand.
ATCCAAATCGCCCTGCCCACCAAGCGAATGGCGTGGTGCCCTGCCGCCCCTCTACCGAGCCGATCAACACACCGCGTGTGTGCCGTGGCAAACTGTGCGTGACTTCACCTTTGTGGTTGATGATGACAGTCGCTCCCGTGTTGGTCGCGCGTACCATCGGGCGGCCGAGTTCTAAGGCACGCATGCGGCTGATGTGCAAATGCTGATCGATCGCAATGCTGTTGCCAAACCAGCCGATATTGCTCACATTGACCATCACCGTGGGCGCAGTTTTCTCATCCACAAAGCGACGCGCCAGCTCATCGCCAAACAAATCTTCGTAGCAAATATTCAGCGCCCAGCGCTGGCCCGCCCATTCAAAACTCGGCTGGCCAACTGCACCTCGATTGAAATCCCCCAGTGGAATGTTCATCATCTGTGTAAACCATTTAAACAGCGGCGGGATGAATTCGCCGAAGGGGACGAGATGGTGTTTGTCGTATTGGTAGGGCTGAGATTGAGCAGGTTTTACTCCGACGACTGAGTTGGTATAGCCCTTGTCGAAATCGCCGAGGGGGATGCCTACGAGAGCGGCTTGCTCGCCTGAGGCGTAACGCTTTTGAATCGCTTCCCAATAGCCTTGCGGGAGTTGACGAGGAAGCAAAGGAATGGCGGTCTCAGGGGTGATAACCAACGTTGCAGTGCTTTTACCGAGCTGTTCTTGATACCAATCCAGCGAAGCTTTCACGCCGGTCGTGGGATCAAATTTTTCACCTTGGGGAATGTTGCCTTGAAGAAGCGAAATTTGGCTGGAAACGGCCACCTCAGAAAACCGCTCAAGCCAACTATCGTCTATCTGGGCAACGGTAGGCAAAGCAAGTGCAGTGATGACCAAGACGCGCATTAATCGCCCACAACTGAGAAAACTTGGCAACATTGCAGCAATAACTACAGCCACCATGCCAAGCCCATAAACCCCTATCCATGTTGCATAGCCAGATAACGGTCCATCCACATGCGCATACCCCCCCGCACCCCACGGAAACCCAGTAAACCAACTGTCGCGCGCCAACTCTGCCAGCATCCAAGATGATGCAAAAACAATAGCACCCCACGCAGTATTTATGCCGGCTACCTGCCTAAAACGCTTATAAAAGTACCCCGCTACCGCGTAATACAGCGCTAAAAAGCCACACAGCGCAAACACTGCCAAAGCTGCCAACGGCGCAGCCAGCCCGCCATACACATGCATGCTGATAAACAGCCACCACACCGTGCCACAGAGCCAACTGGTTGCGAATGTCCAACTTAGCAAAGCCGCTTGTTTGGGCGATGCAGCGCGATCCAGCAGCATCACCAAGCCTGCGAGCGACATTATTTGCAACCACCACAGTGGCTGCCCATTCCAAGGCGCTGCAATCGAGCTGGCTTGTGCGTAGCCCGCAAGCAGGCTCAACAAAACAAGCCGCCAAATGGACCCGCTTGGATTGAACCGGCCTGTCGTGGAAGATGAAATACTCATCTGCCTATTGTCGCGGCAGATGAACGCTTTCTAAACTTCAAGCACTCATGCGGCAGCCAACATCGGCAAACTCCTCACCCGCTTGCCCGTGAGCGCAAACATCGCGCCAGCGAGCGCTGGCGCGAGCGGCGGCACGCCGGGCTCGCCAATGCCAGTAGGCGCGGCGCTGCTCGGGACGATATGCGTTTCAACCAGCGGTGTCTCAGCGAGCTTGAGCATGCGGTATTGCGGATAGTTTTGCTGCACCACCGCGCCGCCTACGATGGTTATCTTGCCCCACAGCGCTGCCGAGAGTGCAAACACCACCGAGCTTTCCATCTGCTGCGCGACGATGCCGGGGTTGATCACTTGCCCGCAATCCACCGCGCAGACCACTTTGTGCACACGCGGCGTGCCGTCCACGATGGACACCTGCACCACCTGCGCCACCACGGAATTGAACGACTCATGCAGCGCGATGCCCTGCGCATGGCCTTCGGGCAATTTTTTGCCCCAGCCAGCTTTTAGCGCCGCCAATTCGAGCACCGCCAAGTGCCGCTTGGCATGCTCGCCTGTGAGATGCTGCTTGCGAAACTGGTAAGGGTCGGTTTGCGTGGCATGCGCCAACTCATCCACAAAACCTTCTGAGAAAAACGCATTGTGCGAATGCCCCACGCTGCGCCAGTAGCCCACAGGCACACCCATCTTCGTCGCCGTGTGGCTCATGTGTTGATGGGCAAAGTCATAAGGCAAATCAAACAAGCCCTCAGCCGTGGTTTTATCGGGCGCATCCACAGGGCCAGCGAGCAGCGGCAGCGCGCGCTCAAACCAACGCGGCGTGATCGCATCGCCCGCGCTTTGAATGCGCAAGCTGCTGATGCGACCATCCGTATCCACACTGCCACGCAGCAGCGCCGCATGCGCCGGGCGATAGACATCATGTGTCATATCCTCCTCGCGCGAATACACGAGTTGCACGGGGCGGCCGTCGGTAAATTTCGCCACATGCACAGCCTGCAAAATGAAATCGACCTCAAGCCTGCGGCCAAAGCCGCCGCCGAGCTGCGTCACGTTCACCGTCACGTCATCGGGCTTCAAGCTCGCCGCTTTCGCCGCCATATCTCGCGCCATCTTCGGCACTTGCGTGGGCACCCAAAGCGTGAGCTTTCCATCCTTCAATTGCGCCGTGCAATTCATCGGCTCCATCGTGGCATGCGCGAGATAGGGCGCGCTGTAGAGCGATTCAACGCTGCGAGAAGCCATTTTTTCAGCCGCATCCGCATCGCCGCGCGAATGAAAAGCAAAGCCGCCGCCCTTGCTTGCAATCGCGGCCAATTCTTTCTCAATATTTGCGGAATCTAAAGCACCCAAAGAGCGCTGCTGCCACTGAACATCTAAAGCGGCCGCACCTTGCCGCGCATGCCAAGTCGTCTGCCCAATCACTGCGAGGCCCGCCGTGCCACCACCCAAAGACGGCAGTTGCACCACGCGCTCCACGCCTTTGATCTTGAGAGCTGCGCTGCTGTCAAAGCCACCCGCCGAGCCACCGAGCATAGGGCACAGCTTCACGGCGGCATACACCATATCGGGCAGGCGCACATCCATGCCGAATTGCGCCGTGCCAGTCACCTTTGCAGGAATATCATTGCGCTGCACAGGCTTGCCAATCAACTTAAACGCCTTGCTCTCTTTGACCTGCACTTGCGAAGGTTTGATCGAAGCCGCGTCGGCGGCCAGCGCCGCAAAATTGATCGACTTACCGCCACCCGAAATCTTGCCAGCATCAAACTGCAATTGATCGACTGGCACACCCAATTTTGCTGACGCCGCGCCCGCTAACTGCGCCCGCACAGTCGCCGCTGCCAAGCGCACTGGCCCCCAAGCATCGGCCACACTTGACGAGCCACCGGTGACGATCACGCCCAGCTCGCGAGCCAGCTTGCCCGTCATCCATTGCCCCGTCTTCACCAAGGCGCTGCCGTCTTGATTCGGATGAAACGGCAAGCTCGCCACAAACATGGCCACGTTGCCATAGAGCGAATCCATGCCGGCTTGCTCGATCTTCACCGCATCAACCGGCAAGTCCAACTCCTCGGCCACCAGCATCGGCAAAGCCGTGTGCACACCTTGCCCCATTTCACTGCGCGGCATCGCCATGATCACCGAACCATCTTGCGCAATTTTGAGCCAGCCATTCAAAGCAATTTGACCTTGTGTGGCTTGAAGCAACTCGCCTGCGCCCATGCGCGAGCGCGCTGGCAACACGCCCCAGCCCACCACCAAAGCAGCCGTTGCGCCCAATCCAGAAAGAATCAGTGTGCGGCGCTTCATGCTGGCACTCCTTTGAGCATCTTTGAAGCGCGTTGAATTCCAGCGCGCACCCGTTGATACGTCCCACACCGGCAAATATTGCTCATCGCCGCATCAATCTGCGCATCGGTCGGCTCGGGCGTGCTCTCCAGCAGCGAAGCCGCCGCCATCAACATGCCGCTTTGGCAATAGCCGCATTGAGGCACTTGTTCGGCAATCCAAGCTTGTTGAACGGCGTGCAATTTCTCTGCCCCCAAGCCTTCAATCGTCTGCACCGATTTGCCAGCGACTGAAGACACTGGCGTCACACAAGAGCGCACCGACTGCCCATCCACCCGCACCGTGCAAGCCCCGCAAGCCGCCACACCACAGCCAAACTTCGTGCCTGTCATGTTCATCACATCGCGCAGCACCCAAAGCAACGGCATCGTGCCATCCATCACACTGGCATCGGGCACGCTCTGCGTTTTTCCATTGATTTGTAAATCCATCGCAACTTCCTTTAGCATTCCAGTCAATATAGCCCATGCACTTGGCACCATACGTTCTATTTTTATGCAAAGTCGGCTGTAACAAGCTATTTTTTGACGCGTTTGTCTCTTGAGTTTTGTGTCTTGAGTTAACTCCCTAGACGCGCTTAGAGGTTTCCCTCTGAATGCATGCGCGCCCAGCACAGGAGCGCATTCCCCGCTTACAGTGCCTGATTGCTTTAAAAATCATTGCCATGTCTGCACTCAAAAATCCCGCGCGCCCAGAATTGAAGGCCATTAACGCGTCTGAGACCCCCGCCCTGCTCATGCGCAAAGCCTTCGAAGCGCAAGGCCCTGTCGCGCTGCGTTTGCGTGAGTCCACCGCCCAAGATCGCATCGCTCGCATCAAACAATTGCGCGCCGCCATGCTCGCATGCCGCGAAGATTTTTACGTCGCTTTTATGCACGATATGCGCAAAAGCAAAGCTGAAGTCGAAGGCGCAGAAATCATGCCAGTGCTCGATGAAATGCGCCACGCCATCGGCAGCTTGAAAGGCTGGATGAAGCCGCAAAGCATCTCCGCGACGCTCACATCAGTCGGCTCCAAAGCCCAGGTGCATATGCAGCCGCGCGGACGCGTGCTCATCATCGCGCCCTGGAATTACCCGCTGAATTTATGTTTTGGCCCTTTGGTGAGCGCCATTGCAGCAGGCAACACCGTCATCCTCAAACCTTCGGAGATGACGCCGCATGTCTCCAAGCTCATGGGCTCCATCATCGCGCAAGTTTTTGATCCGACTGAGGTGGCTTACTTTGAAGGCGCGCAAAGCACTTCTCAAGAGTTGCTTAGCTTTCCTTTCGATCATATTTTCTTCACCGGCTCGCCCGCAGTCGGCAAGCTGGTGATGGCCGCTGCTGCGAAACACTTAGCCAGTATCACCTTGGAGCTCGGCGGCAAATCGCCAGCCATCGTTTGCGAATCAGCAGACATTACGCTGGCCGCGAACAACCTCATCTGGGGCAAATTCATCAACCATGGCCAAACCTGCATCGCACCCGATCACATCTACGTGCATGCGAGCGTGAAAGCCAAATTCATCAAAGCCTGCCTCGCCGTTTTAACGGCGTATTACGGCGCGCCTGCCAAGCGCATGAAAAATGCAGACTTCACGCACATCGTGAACGCGCGCCACACACAACGCTTGGCCGATCTGCTCTCGGATGCAGAGCAACGCGGTGCGCGCGTTCTGGTCGGCGGGCAAGTGGATATTCAAGAATGCATGATCGCGCCCACACTGCTGGATGGTGTGAACTTCGACATGCGCATCATGCAAGAAGAAATCTTTGGCCCACTGCTGCCGATATTGGAATACAAAGATGTGCAAGATGTCGTTGCGCAAATCAACGCGCAGCCGAAACCTCTCTCGCTTTACGTCTACAGCAGCGACAGCCAGCAAACGCAAACCATCATCGCGCAAACCAGCTCGGGCGGCTTGTGCGTCAACCAATGCATGATGCATTTCGCGCAAGGTAATCTGCCCTTCGGCGGCGTAAACAATTCCGGCATCGGCAATGCACACGGCTTTCACGGCTTCAAAGCCTTCTCGCACGAGCGCAGCGTGCTCATCGCTGGCCGATTGCGCCTAGAAAAACTCTTCGCTCCACCTTACACGGCGAATCGCTTCAAACTCATCAAACAAATTGTGGACACCATGAGGTTGCCAGCTCTTTGATGTTTACTGACATTCACAGAAAAAACTCAATGCCGGACGCAGAAGACGCAAAAGTTACGCAGAGAACGCAGAAAAGAAAACTAAATTTGGCTGTTTCTTTTGCGTCTTTTGCGTAACCTTTGCGTCTTCTGCGTCCGGCATTCCGTATTTCCAAATCTCTGCTCCACATCAACGACAATAAAGGGTTACGGTAAATATTCACTCATGGCACTCATTTCTCTCCAAAACGCCCAACTTGCCTTCGGCCATGTTGCGCTTCTCGATCACACTGATTTTTCTCTTGAAACTGGCGAGCGCGTCGGCCTGATCGGCCGCAACGGCACAGGCAAATCCTCCATGCTAAAAATCATCGCCGGCCTTGAGAAGCCCGACGATGGTGATCTGAATGTGCAAGGCGGCGTGCGCATTGTGTATGTGGCGCAAGAGCCGCCGCTGGATGGCGATGCAACTATTTTTCAAGCAGTTAGCAGCGGTATTGCGAGGGCTAAGGAGCTGATTGACCAGTATTGCTCGGGCGAAGGCGATTTGGATGCACTGCAAGCCGAAATTGAGCATTTAGACGGCTGGAATTGGGAGCAGCGCGTCACTGAGACGATTGAGCGCCTCTCGCTCAATCCTGAAACGCTCATCTCCAAGCTCTCCGGCGGCATGAAAAAGCGCGTGGCGCTCGCGCAAGCCTTGGTCGCACGCCCCGAAGTGCTGTTGCTCGATGAGCCGACCAACCATTTGGACCTGGAAAGCATCATTTGGCTGCAAGAGCTGCTGGTTGGCTTTGCCGGCGCAGTTGTCACCATCAGTCATGATCGCGCGTTTTTAGATGCCGTGTGCACGCGCATCGTCGAGCTAGATCGCGGTATTTTGCGCAGCTATCCTGGCAATTTTGAAGCCTATGTCACGCAAAAAGCAGATCAGCTCGCGATGGAAGAGGTGATGAACGCGAAGTTTGACAAGGTGCTCGCGCAAGAAGAAATTTGGATTCGCCAAGGCGTGAAAGCGCGGCGCACACGCGCCACGGCGCGCATCACGCGCTTGGAAGAATTGCGCAGTGCGCATGCGGCAAGGCGCAATGTGCAGGGCCGCGTGAAGTTAGACCTTGACGCTGGCGAGCGCAGCGGCAAGCTCGTGGCCGAGCTCGAAGATGCATGCAAAGCCTATGGCGAAAAAGTCTTGGTGAAAGACTTCACCACCACCATCATGCGCGGCGATAAAGTCGCGCTGCTTGGGCCCAATGGCGCTGGCAAAACCACGCTGCTCAAAATGATTTTGGGCGAGCTCGCGGCCGATAGCGGCAAGGTCAAGCAAGGCTCCAACATGCAAATCGCCTACTTCGATCAAATGCGCGATGCCCTCAATTTAGAAGCCACGCTTGAAGATTTCATCAGCCCCGGTAGCGAGTGGATCGAGATCAACGGCTCGCGCAGGCATGTGAAGAGCTATCTCACAGATTTTCTGTTCAGCCCTGCACGCGCAGGCTCGCCCGTGAAAAGCCTCTCGGGCGGCGAGCGCAGCCGCTTGCTGCTGGCGCGCCTCTTTGCCCGGCCTGCCAACGTGCTCGTGCTTGATGAGCCGACGAACGATTTGGACATCGACACTTTAGAGCTACTCGAAGAAATGCTGCAAGACTACGCCGGCACGGTGTTTTTGGTGAGCCACGACCGCGCATTCGTCGATCGTGTGGCCACCAGCATCATCGCTTGGGAAGGCGACGAATCGCCCGGCCAGTGGCGCGAATACGAAGGCAGCGTGCAAGATTGGATGACGCAACGCACACGCGCCGCGCAGATTCGTGAAAAGGCTGCCGGCAGCAAGTCTTCCAGCCAAATTAGCCAGTCGCCGGCAGAAAATCAGCGCGAGCAGCTATCAAAAAATGAGCGCGCTGCTGCTCCAGCAGTTTCAGTACCTGCCAAAACCCGCAAGCTCAGCTACAAAGAGCAGCGCGAGCTAGATGCCCTGCCCGCTCAAATTCAAAGCCTCGAAGAAGAGCAGAAAGCCATCAGCGCCCGCTTGGCTGATGGCAAGCTCTACGCCAACGACCCCGCTCTGGCCGCTCAACTCGCGCAACGCTCCACAGCGATTGATGATGAGCTTCTCGCCTGCTTAGAGCGGCAAGAGGCGTTGGTTTAATTCCATGTAAATACTATTAATTTGATAGCACTTTACCCAGTATTTAAGCCGGCTAATTGCCACTTTTATTCTAAAAATGTCTCAAATAGCCTCATCCAACGCACTGCCGCCAGATCACTTCTGGCAAGGCCTGCTGCAGCTCCCGCAGCTCGCCTTGGTGCCTGAATCTTGCCGCGATGAAAAGCGCTTGCATGATGCACTCCAGCAGAGACCACTGCGCCCCGTCAAGCCCGAAGAGCTCGCAGCCATTCGCGATGAAGATGCGCGAGACAATTACGCGATGCTGCTGCGCTTCAGAGATGGTGTGATTGCCGCCGGCAGCTTGTCTGCTTGGTATGCA
>JANMFP010000051.1:0-5333 GCA_031378135.1 Variovorax sp.
GAATTCAAGCCCCGGCAGTTTCATGCCGACTGTGGCCAGCAGCACCGTGCCAAAAATGGCCGACATCAAAGCCGTCCACACCAACGATTGGCTCACTGCGCCAAAAAACGGCAACTCCGGCACTTTGGCCGATAGCGTCCATAAAATGGGTAAAAATGCCACCAAGGTCATGATCGAGCGCATGAAGCTCACGCCCAAACCCTCCATGATTTTGGCGAAGCGATAGGTGTCGTCTTGGACGCGCTGCGAAGCACCTTCGATATGGCGCACCTTGTGCCAATTGGCCGTGTAGTAATTCGTGAGTGCTGTGCGCCAGCGAAACACCCAATGCTTCACAAAGTATTCCAACACCACAGCCACGCCCACAAAGATGCCCGCGATCTTGGCAAACACCAGCACTTGAGCATAAAACTCAGCTGCGTTGCTGCTTCCCGGCTTGGCGAGAATTTGTTGGATGTAATCGTAGAACGAGCCATACCAACTGTTGAGCTCCACGGTAAGCTGCACCTTGTACCAAGTCACAACCAGAATCAGCGCGGCACCAAGCCATGCCCAAAGCAGCCACTGCTTGCTGCGAAAAAAAGACTGAAACATTGCACGCTCCTTGTAGCAAAATCTAAGAAACTGCAAAAGCATTTCTCTTAAAGCGAATTTAACCCATGCCACGCGACGCCGCATTACTCCATCCTCCGAAACCACTTGCGCCGCTCTTGCAAGCGGCTACAGTTTTGCTGCTGCGTGATGGCGCGCAGGGCTTAGAAGTGCTCATGACGCGCCGCTCCTTGAAGGCAAGTTTTGCGCCGGGTGCGTATGTGTTTCCAGGCGGTGGGGTCGAGCCAGATGACGAAAAAAATGCATCAAACGCGCCTTTTGCCTTTGCAAATATTGCGCAGAGCGCTACTCAATTCATAGCATCACGCAGCACGCAAACTACACAACACATCACCTGGGCGCTGGCTGCGATTCGGGAAAGTTTTGAAGAGCTCGGCATCGTATTGGCCAAAGATTCGTCCAAGACGACGCAGCAGGCATGGATCTCCCAAGCCCAAGTTGATGCGCTGGATCGCAGCAGCAATTTCTATGCGCAGATGCAGGTTCATGGCTACTCGCTCGCCGCCGATGAGGTGTTTTTGCTGGCCCATTGGCTGACCGATCGCGATATGCCCAAGCGCTTTGAGGTGCCCTTCCTGGTGGCACGCATGCCGACTGGGCAAAGCCCCAAAGCTGATGAAAAAGAGCAGTTCGCGCCAGAGTGGGTGCGCCCACAAGATGCCATTGAGAGGCACGAGGCCAAGCAGTTTTTCATGATCTTCCCCACGATACGCACGCTGCAAAAGCTCATCTCTTACGAGAAAGTGGATGACGTGCTCCAAGCCTGCGCCGTTGAGAAGCCGCTGTGGACGAGTTGCCCGCGCGCTGGCCTGCTGCATGGCGTCGAGGCGCGCTTGATGGAGCATGAAAGTGCGTATGGTGAGCTGGCCATGGTCTCGCCCTATGGGCAAGTGGCGCATGAGCTCCAATGGCAGCATGAAAAGCCCGCACAACTCCTGCGCCATGTCTGGCGGCTCACTGCGCCCAACCCCAGCATGATGACGGGCCCGGGCACCAACACCTACATCGTTGGAACGCCAGAAAAAGGCTACCTCGTGATCGATCCTGGCCCCGATGTTGCCTCACACATCGAGCGGATTTTGCGCGCCACGGGCGGAGATATCGTGGCCATTGTTTGCACGCATTCGCATGCTGATCATTCGCCAGCGGCCAAACCGCTGCAAGCGCGCGTGGTGGAGGCGAGCAACACCGTGCCCATGGCACTCACTGCAGAATTCGCGCGACATATTTGCCCCATTCTTGGCCTGCCGAGTGAGCCAAGCGCACGCGACAACGCTTGGTTTGAGCCCGACATCACGCTACAAAATCATGAGCAACTCGCGCCCTATTTTCGCCGCCCATACGACGAAATACCTTTTGAAATCAGCCTGCAAGTGATTCACACACCCGGCCATGCGGCCAATCACCTGTGCCTCATCCTGCCCGAAGACAGCATATTGTTCTCGGGTGACCATATTTTGAACGGCAGCACCACCGTGATCGATCCGCCTGATGGCGATATGAGTGCGTATTTAGACTCACTGGATGCTTTGCACGCGATTTGCCAGCAACATGATCTGCGATTTATTCTTCCTGCGCATGGTTATGTGCTGAGCATGTGCGATGCCGCTATCGGCAAAGGAGATGCTCATGGGGACGCGCATGGTGGAGCCGCAAAATGTATCGCTGCTTTGAAGGCTCACCGCCTCAAACGTGAATCAAAAATCATCACAGCCATGAAGCTCAAACCTCAAGGCTCTTTTGAGGAGCTTTTACCTTTGGCCTACGACGATGTCGATGCCAAACTCTGGCCGATTGCGGCGCGATCCCTCGCAGCGCACATCAAGCGGATTGAAGCTCTGAAGCAGATCTGAGCAGATGGCTATCGCGTGTAGCCTTCGCACGCACCTGAATTTGGCCTGCCTTTGCATTCGCGCAACAATCGCCGATCTCGCTCGCCGCGTGATTCAGCACCGCCCTCGTTAAACGTCACGCCGCCGCCTTTTTTGGCTTTGGATTTTTTCGGCTTTTTGGCTTTGTTAGTGCCCTTCGCACCTTCTTTGGCACTGAGCGTAGGCGCAGGCCATGCAGAAGGCATGAAACCCGATGAAAAAGCTTGATTCGCCGGCATAGAATATGCGTTGAGTGCTATGAATAAAAGAGCTGATGCGAATAATTTAAGTCGTGTTTTCATGTTGCCCTGTCTCCTTCTATGAAGCACAGATGATAGCCATTCTGATGGATTCGCCAAGCCTGCCGCCCCCTGCAACGCCTGCCAGCCATAGAGCGCAGCCCCTAGGCATTTAGAAGCGACAGCCTAAACAGTTTTGCTTTCAAGGGCTACATTCACTCCATCGCATTTCAACCACTCATTCATTTTTGGAGTATTTCATGGTCAAAAAAGTCAACAAAGCTGCAGCCAACGCAAAATCAAATGGTCTCAATCCAGCCGCTTTGGCAGAAAACATCAAAGCCTCGGCTCAGCAGATCTACCTCGCCGGCTTGGCACAATTCTCCAAAGCACAGCGCGAAGGTGGAAATGTGTTTGAGAGCTTGGTCAAAGAAGGCTTGGCCGTACAGCGCAAAACGCAAGCTGCAGCCGAAGAGCGCATCAGCGAAGTGACCAACCGCGCTGCTGGCGTAGCCAACGAAGTGGCTGCAAAAGCCACAGGCCAGTGGAACAAACTTGAAGACATTTTTGAAGACCGCGTGTCTCGCGCACTTAACAAACTGGGCGTGCCTTCTGCCAAAGACATCGAATCACTCATCAGCCGTATCGATGCACTGTCCAAACAAGTGGGCGCAAAATCCGCTGCCAAGCCCGCAGCGGCACCCCTGCGCGCTGCAGCAAAAACCGCGAAAGCCAAAGCCGTGAAAGTCGTCAAGGCTGTGAAGAAGGCCGCCCCTGCTGCCCCATCTGCCCCTGCCAAGCGCGCTCGCAAAGCGGCTTAAAGTTTGCTTGTATTGAAAAGCACATATTGAGCAAAGGGCGCTGATACAGCGCCCTTTTTTTGCGAATTTTTAAGCGTTTTGAGTGTTTACCCGGCATAGAACATGCGCGGACAGCTATTAAAATAATAGCAAATAATTTTCATCAATTCATGGCCTCCGTTATCCGCTTCCCTCTCGCCCAAGCGACTCCCACCTCTGCCGCCAAGCACAAGCCTCGCATCGCTTTATCGTTAGCTGGCGGCGGCCCGCTCGGTGCCATTTATGAAATCGGCGCACTTTGCGCCTTGCAAGAAGCCTTGGATGGCATCGATTTCACGCGTCTAGATCACTACATCGGTGTTTCAGCGGGTAGCTTTATCGCAGCATCATTGGCCAACGGTATGAGTCCGCAGGAGCTGTGCAAAAGCTTTATCGACAACACCGAGAGCGAATCCTACGAACACAGCGACAGGTTTGATCCCGCTTGGCTGATGCGCCCCGCATTCGGCGAATTCGCCCGCCGTGCCATCCAATTGCCGGGCTTGTTTGCCGCCGCTGCTTGGCGCGCCACCGCCGAGCGCAAGAGCATCATCAGCGCTCTTGAGCTGCTCGGGCCCGCTTTGCCCACAGGCATCTTCTCTAATGCAGAAGTCAACACGCGCATGGCCAAGATTTTTGCGCAGCCTGGCCGCAGCAATGATTTTCGCGAGCTGCAAAAAATACGTGGCAGCCGCCTCACCTTGATCGCCACAAATCTGGATTCTGGCGAAGCCGCGCCCTTTGGCGCGCCGGGCTGGGATCATGTGCCGATCTCCCAAGCCGTGCAGGCCAGCTCAGCCTTACCCGGCCTGTTTCCGCCCGTCGAAATCGGTGAGCATTATTTTTTGGATGGCGCCTTGAAGAAAACTTTGCATGCCAGCGTTGCGTTGGATGAGGGCATGGATTTGGTGATTTGCCTCAATCCCCTTGTGCCTTTTGATGCGCTCAATGCTCGCCCCGCCGTCATGCAGCGCGGCCTGCCCAAGGAACGCCAGCGCATCCCCCGCATCATCGACGGGGGCTTGCCCGCCGTGCTCTCGCAAACCTTCCGCTCCATGATTCATTCGCGCTTGGAGATGGGCATGAAAGCTTATGAACGCCAGTATCCGCAGACGGATATTGTGCTGTTTGAGCCCGATCACCGCGACCCTGAAATGTATTTGGCCAATACCTTCAGCTACAGCCAACGCGCCAGTCTGGCAGAGCATGCCTATCAACAAACACGCCATTTGCTGCGGGCACGGCGCGGCTCGCTCACTGAGAAATTCGAGCGGCACGGCATCGTCATCAATGACGCTGTGCTCAATGATCCCAAGCGTCAGCTGGTGATGCCTGCGCCCAAAGCGACCGCGGTAGGAAAAGCAGTGGGGCGTCTTGAAGAGACTTTGGAAGATTTAGAACGCCGCTACGCTTGAGCCTTGATCCATCAGATATGGACTTCTTGAGGTTTCTTGTTAGAGTGTAGGCAACTGAACTCGCCAGCCAAGAGAAAAGAGGACACACATGGCCAAAAAAGCGCCGCGCCGTACTGCCGAACGCATCCTAGAAGTCACACTTGAACTTTTCAATCGCTTTGGTGAGCCCAACGTCTCAACCACTTTGATTTCTGCCGAGCTCAACATCAGCCCCGGCAATCTGTACTATCACTATCCCGCCAAAGACGAGCTGATCAACAGCTTGTTCGACCGCTACGAGCGCAGCCTCTCCGAATTGCTCAATGCCAGCGACGGTGTGCGCAATGTGGAAGACGCATGGTTTTTCTTGCACACGCT
>JANMFP010000094.1:0-16463 GCA_031378135.1 Variovorax sp.
CGTTGCCGCCAAAGTCTTCGTAGAAGCACTGCGCCGCGCGGGCCGCAACGCCACGCGCGAATCCTTCATCACGGCTGTGGATAGCATTCAGAATTTCCAAATGGGCGGGTTCACGGTGGATTTCAATGCCAACGATCACACGGCCTCAAGCTACGTGGATCTGACGGTTCTTACCGAAGAGGGTCGCGTGCGCCGCTGAGCCTTTAACTCTGGCTTTCGCGAGGGGTTAGCATTCCATGGACTGCGCAAAACCTGTCTGTGCAGGTAAACTGTATTCTTTAAATCTAAGCCCGTACCCTAACGAAGCAAAGCCATGAAAATCATTGATTCCCTCGTTACCCAAGCCGCATCAATTGCCGCCGTGCGCCGCGATATCCATGCGCATCCTGAGTTGTGTTTTCAAGAAGTGCGCACGGCCGATGTGGTGGCCGCCAAGCTCACAGAATGGGGGATTCCGATTCATCGCGGGCTAGGCACCACGGGCGTGGTGGGCATTGTGCAAGGGCGCGATGGCGGCAAGAGCGGCCGCGCCATCGGGTTGCGCGCCGATATGGATGCGCTGCCGATGCAAGAGTTCAACACCTTTGCACACACCAGCAAGCATGCCGGTAAGATGCATGCCTGCGGGCACGACGGCCACACGGCCGTGCTGCTTGCAGCTGCGCAACACTTCGCTAAACACCGCAATTTCGATGGCACGGTGTATTTGATTTTCCAGCCGGCCGAAGAAGGTGGCGGTGGTGCGCGCGAGATGATCAAAGAAGGTTTGTTTGAGAAATTCCCTGTAGAAGCTGTGTTTGGCATGCACAACTGGCCTGGCCCGCAAGTGGGGCAATTTGCGGTGAGTCCCGGGCCGGTGATGGCCTCCTCCAATGAATTCAAAATCGTGTTTCACGGCAAAGGCGGTCATGCTGCATTGCCGCACAACGCCGTTGACCCGATCATCATCGCCACGCAAGCCGTACAAGCCTTTCAAAGCATCATCAGCCGAAATAAAAAACCAGTGGAAGCAGGTGTGATCAGCGTCACCATGATTCACGCGGGCGAAGCCACCAATGTGATCCCAGACAGCTGCAAGCTTGAAGGCACAGTGCGCACCTTCACCACTGAGCTGATTGATTTGATAGAAAAACGCATGAAAGAAATCTCGGAGAGCTTGGCACAAGCTTTCGGCGGCACAGTCGATTTTGAATTCACGCGCAACTACCCGCCCACGATTAACAGCGAGAAAGAGGCGCATTTCTGCGCAGCTGTGATGCACGAGATTGTGGGCAAAGAAAACGTGACACCTCAAGAGCCCACAATGGGCGCGGAAGATTTTTCCTACATGCTGCAAGCCAAGCCCGGCGCGTATGTGTTCATTGCCAACGGCGTTGGCACGCACCGAGAAATGGGCCACGGCGGCGGCCCGTGCATGCTGCACAACCCGAGCTATGACTTCAACGATGATCTCATTCCTTTGGGCGCTACTTACTGGGTTCGACTCACTGAAAAGTGGTTGGCGGCCTGAGTTGCGTTCACGCCATCTTGGTTACCTTCGTGACTGGCTGAGCCAGAAGCCAATGCGCACAGAGCAGTGACCCCTTCGGGGAAGCATCTGCAGTACTCAAAATCGAGGCACGGCATCCAAACTCGCTTCGCTCAGACAAGGATGCCTCTTTGGCCTCGATTTTTCCGTGCTTCGAGCTCACAGCTCAATCGTGCGCATTGCCCTCTGGCTCAGCCAGTCACGAGAAACATGCTGTTTGTGCTTTTTCGTTTGCGACTTAGGATCTTTTGCTCTCGCGGCGGACTACGCGCTTTGCGCCTTCGCCCGATTGAGCAGCAAGCTCGAAGCACGGAGCGTGCAAAGGTAAGGCGTGCTCGCCTTAGCAAAAACGTGTTTGAGCGCAGCGAGTTGTTTTTGCGCCATTTGAACGCGAGTACTGCAGATGCTCGCCCTGCACCGCAGGTGCATCAATGCACTGGCTTGCTGCTCTGGGCGAAGGCGCAAAGCGCGTAGCCCGCCGCGAGAATCACCTACTAAGCCCGAGCCGGAATTTTACGCACACTAATCGCTTTCGCTTTCGCTTTAGCACGCCGCTTTGTAGCGGCAACAGGCTTAGCGCTCACCAATTTCAGCTTGGGTTTCGCCGCCGCATCGGCAATCACTGGCTCGACATCCAAAGTCTTGGCTGCTGCCGCGTGCGCGAGTGCAAGCAACACTTGATGCTCAGCAAGCAAATAGTCTCCCAAATCTGCCACATCGGGCAGTGCGCGGCGGCATGCAATCAGGCCGTAATCTAAACGGCCTGCGTAGCTTTGCACCGTCACGTTGAGCGCCATGCTGTGGACAGCGATCGAGACCGGATAAAAACTTGCGATTTTTGCACCAGCAAAATACAGTGGCACCGGGCTGCCAGGCACGTTGGAGATGATGAGATTGCTGATCGGCGGCAAACTGTTAAGCAAGCCCGAACGCGATACCGCAGCGGCCACACCTGACATGAGCCAAGGCGCACCAAAGAGTGGGAAATCAGTGGGCATGGCTGTTTTGACACTGCTCATCATGCGCTTGTTGGCTTCTGAGGCTTCGTGAATAGCCTCAAGGCGCAGAGCAGGATCAGCGATGTCCGTGCCGAGGATGGAGGTGACGAAGCTGACCTGATTGTTGGCCGAGGTGTCGCCCGCTTCGCGCAGGCTCACGGGGATCGCGGCCAGTAGCGTTTTATCAGGCAGGTTGTTGTGATCCTTGAGATAGCGGCGCAGCGCGCCGGCGGTCGTGGTCATCACCACATCATTGAGCGTGCCGCCGAGTGTTTTGCCGATGAATTTCGTCTCGGCCAGCGAGATGGTGCGGCCAGCGAAGGTGCGCTGGTTGGTGATGCTCGCATTGAGCATCGTGCGCGGGCCGAAGAGCTTGAGGTTTTGAGGCAGCCCCCATTGGCGCTTGCCCGTCGTCTCGTTCGGTGCAGCCACGACATCTTTCAGGGCGCGCAGCATTTGAGGTGCAGTTTGCACCAGCTTGGCCACCTGTAGTGCTGTGTTGCGCAAGGCCGCGCCGCCCAGCTCCGCCATACCCAATTGATAACGATGACTGCGCACTTTCGGATGCGGCGGCTTCACAATTCGCCCGTTCGCTTCCATGTCAAAAATAGCTTGCGCCACAGCCATGCCCGCCTGCCCATCCATGCCCGCATGATGCGCCTTGGTATAAAGCGCAACTTGCCCGCTCTTCAATCCATCAATGATGAAAAATTCCCACAAAGGGCGGCTGCGATCCAAGAGGCTCGAATGCAAGCGCGCGACATATTGCTGGAGCAAACGATTCGTGCCCGGTTTAGGTAGCGTCACATGGCGCACGTGGTACTCAATATCGACATCTTCATCTTCCACCCATACCGGGTTGGACAAATCAAATGGAATCAGCGCGAGCTTGCGTGTGAATAAATCAGCAAGGTGCATTCGCTCAGAGATGCGCTGCTTGGCGGCTTCAAAGAAATCATCGCTGGCAAAGCCATCGGGCAAATCCATCACGCATAGCGAGCCAATGTGCATCGGCATTTCGGGCGATTCGAGATGTAAAAATGTGGCATCCAACCCACTTAAGTGATTCATATTTGCTCCTTCTATTTGCGCATTACAGCATGCACCTAAGCATCGGATTTCTATCCTCTGGAATACCCGCGACAGGCAAGCTTGCGTCACAATAGCCTGATGATTTCTATTCCTTCTGCCTTTTCTTCCAGCTACGCGCAAGCACGCGTGAAATTTCTTGAAGCTGCTGCTACGGCAGGTTTGCACATTGAATCATTTGCGCATCCGCTGCTTGGCAGAGACGATGAGGATTTAGCGATGGATGTGGCGCTCGATGGCTCTCCCGATGCCAAAGAGATGCTGATCGTGAGCAGCGCTTGCCACGGTGTGGAAGGCTATTGCGGCTCGGGTGTGCAGGTGTTTGCGTTGCACGATTCAGAGTGGCGCGAAAAAGCAAAGGCAGCTGACGTAGCGGTGCTTTACATCCACGCGCTCAATCCGTATGGCTTCTCGCACATTCGCCGCGTGACGCAAGAGAACGTCGATCTCAATCGCAACTTTCAAGATTTCTCCAAGCCACTTCCCCAAGCGACTGATAACGCAGGCTATGCATCGCTGCATGATTTACTGCTACCCAAGGAATGGCCACCGACTCCTGAAAACATAGCACTCTGCGCAGATTGGATGGCGGCGAGAGCTATAAAAGACTCTAAAAATGTGGATGAGTCCAGTGGCCTGCGTGCTTTTCAACAAGCCGTGACCAAAGGCCAATATACGCATTCCAACGGCCTCTTTTTCGGCGGCCATGCGCCGACTTGGAGCAACCGCACGTTGCGCACTGTCCTCAAAAAATATGCCACGCACTGCAGCAAACTCGCATGGATTGATCTTCACACCGGCCTCGGGCCTCGCGGCTTAGGTGAACGCATCTTTGCCTGCAAGGATGACGCTGCGGCCTACAAACGAGCCAGCAAATGGTGGGGCAATGCAGGCAACCCAAGCGGCGAAACGCCTGTGACCAGTATTTACGATGGCTCATCAACATCCGCACTGCTCACCGGCCTCATGTGGATGGCCGCTTACGAAGAAGCGCCGCAAGCCCAATACACCGCGATTGCGATGGAATACGGCACTGTGCCCGTGAGCGGTATATTGAACGCGCTCAGAGGCGATCATTGGCTGGCCAATCACCCTGACGCACCTGCTGCGCAAGCCAAACAAATCAAGAAAGAATTGCTCGACGCGTTTTATATCGACGCGGATGATTGGAAGGGGCAAATTGTGAGCCAAGCGCGGCAATCGATGTTTCAGGCGGTGGATGGACTGAAAAACGCAGCGTTGTGAGCGTTTGGCCATAGCAAACTGACCCGTCGCAGCAAACCCTTCGGGTGAGCATCTGCAGTACTCGCCTTCAAAGGCCGCAAAAACAACTCGCTTCGCTCAAACACGTTTTTGCTAAACCGCTTCGCGATTTACCTTCGAAAGCTGCGTGCTTCGAGCTTGCTGCTCGGTTGGGTCAGTTTGCTATGGCCAAACGCTCACAACGCGGGTCACGGCGCAAACAAATCTAAGCCAAGCCCCGAAACTTCGCCACCTCCAGCAGCCCATCAAAAATCAAGTTATCCACGAGTTCCACATCGTCGAGCCCCAGATAGGGATGCATCTTCCAGCCTGCGCCGCCCGTCATGTACAGCACAGGATCTTGCCCGCAGCGGTTTTGCACATGATGGCGCATGCGGCGCACCGCGCCTGCAATGGCATACGTGCCGCCACTCGTTAACGCATCGCTGGTGTTCGTGGGAAATTCTTTCACATCACCCGTGGGCACATGCAAACCTGCCGTGCCCGATTCGAGTGCTTTGAGCATGATGCCGTGGCCGGGCAAAATAAAGCCACCGAGAAACTTGCCTTGTGAGCTGCCATCAGGCGCGAGCTGTACGCCAATCGCTTCCACCGTCACGGCTGTGCCAACCATCACCACCACCATCGGCTTAGGTTGCGCTGCGTTTGCGGCCATCATGCGATGCCACGCGCCAATCATCGCCACCCAACGATCCGCGCCGAGGCGCATCGGATAATCGTAGCCATTCAGCAGCCCAGCTTCTTGGTTGCTAGACAGCACCCATTGCGGATGCAAATCCCAGCGCTCCAGGATCTGCTCCTGCACCCGCTGGCGCAGCGCATCGCCGGCAACGATGCAGCCGATCATTTTTCTCGGTGCGTCTTGCTCAGGGATATTCGCCCACGCGACTTCTGCAAGCGTTTCAATATTTTCTAAAAACTCCGCGCCACTGGCCAACAACTCAGCTCCGGGCTGCGCATGGCTGTAAATCGCCCATTTCAGGCGGGTGTTTCCAACATCGATGGCAAGAAGCGTCATAGGGTGCAGATGCGTTGTTTGCAAGCATTATGGCTAATGTGGCAAGCCGCACACTCAGGTGTTTGCACTAACGCAGCTCTGGCCGACTGATTGGGCGAAGTTTTTCATACGCCCGTGCTGCGCGAAGCACGAGAGCATCGGCAAACATTGGGCCGACGATTTGCAGGCCGATGGGCAAGCCATCGTTCGTGAGGCCACAGGGAATCGAGCAAGCAGGCTGCTGCGTGAGATTGAAAGGATAGGAAAACGGTGTCCAGCCCAACATGGCTTCTGGCGTCATCGGCGAGTGTCCGGCTGGCTTTGCATCGAAGGCGGGGATGGAGACAGCGGGCGTGATGAGTAAGTCGTAGCCATGTGGATTGCTTGGCGATTTCATCCACTGGCGCATGTGGCTACCCAACGCGCCTCGACGTGTGTTGAGCTTTTGAATATCGAGCGCGGAAAGCTTTGCACCCAGCTCAGCCTCAGCGCGAAAGTCAGGATCTGTCACAGCCTGCTGCGCTGGAGTTAATGTGTTCCACACCGTCCATGCGCCTAAGAACCACAAGCCTGTGGTGATGTCGAGTGGATCATCAAATCCGGGATCAGCCGGCACAATCCCTGCGCCGAGTGCTTCCAAATCCATAGCGGCTTGCTTGACAGCCGCTGCGACTTCTGGATGCACGTTCTTCGCAAACCCAAGCGTGGGTGAGAAAGCTATGCGCAAGCCTTGAATGCCAAGATCCAAGTCTTTCAAATAATCCACGCCGTCCCGAGAGTCATAAGGCAACGATGTCCAATCTCTTGGATCAGGCTGCGCAATCACACTCATCATCAGCGCCGCAT
Source organism: Variovorax sp. (assembly GCA_031378135.1). Classification (GTDB taxonomy): domain Bacteria; phylum Pseudomonadota; class Gammaproteobacteria; order Burkholderiales; family Burkholderiaceae_C; genus JANMDU01. The sequence continues at coordinate 6,722 of JANMFP010000094.1, forward strand.
CTTGCACGCTCATCGTGTGCGGCCCCAAGTGCGCCACGCTGCCAAAAGGTGAAAGCGGATACGCAGGCACGCGGCCAAAGCTGGGCTTCATGCCAAAGTTGCCACAAAACGCTGCCGGGATGCGCACACTGCCCGCACCATCCGTGCCAACGCTGAGCGGCCCCATGCCCGCAGCAACTGCCGCTGCCGTGCCGCCACTGCTTCCACCGGGCGTTTTCGCGGTGTTCCAAGGATTCCGCGTGATGCCCGTGCGCGGAGAATTCGTCTCGCCCTTGCAGCCGAATTCTGGCGTGGTGGTTTTACCGAGGATCACTGCGCCCGCTTCTTTCAAGCGTGCCGTGGCTGGTGCATCCACATCCCAAGCCTGATTCGCATCTACCGTGTGGCTGCCTCGCAGCGTCGGCATACCACGCGTGAGAATAATGTCTTTGATCGAAGCCGGCACGCCTTCAAGCGCACCAACGGGCGAAGCATCTTTGCGATGCGCTATCCACTTCGCTTCACTTTTAATAGCACTCTGCGCAGATTCTTCGCCGGCTAGATGGCAAAAAGCATTCAAAATCGGGTTGTGCAATTCAATCCGCCGCATCACAGCCGCATGCGCCTCTACAGGCGAAGCCGCGCCAGTTTTAAACAAAGCATTCAGCTCAGTCGCGGTGCAATCCGCTAAATCTTGAGGATGATTCATCACAACACCTTTTGAATTTGTAATACCGAATACCGGACGCAGAAGAAACAGCCAAAGTTACGCAGAAGACGCAAAAAAGAAAAACACCAAATCAATTTTTTGCACTTCTCTTTTTGGTATTTCTTCGGCGTAACCTTTGCGTCTTCTGCGTCCGGAAGTTCTGTATTCAGTCTTAAGAATGCTAGACCGGCAACCGCGGCGAAATAGTAGGAGAAAGCTTCTTCCAAGGCAAATCCCCCGCATCGGAGGCCATCGGCCCAGCCGCCTTCGCTACGATCACATCTCGCTGCGGATCAGCCACGAGCGGCGTGAAATCGGCTCGGAAATGGTTCGAGCTTTTCACCACAATGATCTTCATTTGCTCCGCTTCAATGCCCACCATGCGCAGCAGCTCGCGATCAAGTAATTGCGCTTTACCGCTCACCACGGCCACACGAACGCCTTCAACATTCAAAGCACAGCTCTTGCCCAAATGCGCCGTCACACCCGTCATCATCGGGCCTTTGTAGGTGCACACGCCATCGCTTAATTGCTCAATCGTGAATTCAGCTTGCACTGGCGCATCGCTCAGTTGCCCAGTAAACGTCATCACGGCTTTACCGAGCTTCAAAGCAATCACTCTGTTTTTAATAGCACTCTGCGCAGTAGATATGCCGGCGACATGCTCTTTTTCTATGAAATCATGCACCGCAGCAGCTGATTCTGGGTCGTACACCATGCCGAGCGCCACTCGATTCGGAAATTTCTTTCCCGCACCTTGGCGCAGCAGCTCGTGCAACACGCCAGTCGTGTTGCTATCGCCGCCAGCGCCGGGATTATCTTGCGTATCGGCAATGATGATGGGCTTGCTTGATTTCGCCGCAAGCTCGATTGCCAAGGCAACTGCTTCGCGCACTGGCAACACGCCCGGATCCCACTGCTTAGGTTGCGATGCAATGGCGTACAGCGCTTTCACTGCAGTCTCAGCTTGACTTCCATAGCCCCAAATCATGGGTGCACATTCCGCAAAATCCGCTGCCGGAAAACCCATGCAAAAACTCAGCACCACATCATGCGCCGCGTCGCTGGCGATCAGCTCGTCATACAAACGTTTGGCAGGTTGCATCCAGGTGCTTTGCGCGTTGAGCGGAATCATGTAAGCGAAGCGCTGGTGGTGCATCGTCTCTTTAAGCCCCAAGCTTATTCGTCGCTGCAACAACTTCGCAGCGAGCCGCCCCGTATCAGCCATGTCGATGTGCGGATAAGTGCGATAACTCACGAGAGCATCGGCAATGCCAAGCATGCGCTTCGTCACATTCGCATGCAAATCCAAGCTGCCCACAATCGGCACCGCCTCGCCCACAATCGCGCGAATGCGTGCGATCAGCTCGCCTTCCGAATCATCCGCATTTTGCGCGACTGCTGCGCCATGCAAATCGAGATACACCGCATCAATTCCACTCTTCACCGCTTCGCGCAAGTCTTCACAAATATCGCCACAAATGCGCTCAAAGGCCTCGGTCGTCACATAGCTCGATGGCGTAGCGCCTGCCCACACGGAAGGTACAAGCGCCCAGCCATTTTCAAGCGCAGCTTGAATGAAGCCGCCGATAGGAATGTTCACATTCGCAAACGTATCGATCAAGGCTTGCCCACGTCGGTAGGCCGGAAAAGTGTCTCCTGCATGAAAGGCAGCCCAGTCCGCCAGCGAGGGCGCAAAGGTGTTGGTTTCGTGTTGGTAGCCAGTGATAAAAATACGCATAGAGAAATGTGACGGAAGGGTTTAAATATTTTTAGGCGCAGCGTCAAACAAACGCTTGGTGTAATCTTGCTGCGGATTCGCATACAGCTCGGCCGTCTTGCCCTGCTCCACGATGCGGCCTTGGTGCATCACGATCACGCGATCACACAATTGCGCGGCCACGCGAAGATCGTGGGTGATGAAGAGTAGCCCCAAGCCCAGCTCCGCTTGCACCTCGCGCAGCAGTTGCAAAATCTGCGCTTGCACGCTGACATCCAGCGCGCTCACTGCTTCATCCGCCACCAATACTTGCGGCTTGCACATCAGCGCTCGCGCAATGGCTAAGCGCTGGCGCTGGCCGCCGGAGAACTGGCTGGGATAACGTGCCAAGGATTCTTGCGGGAGCTTCACTTTAGCTAGCATTTGGCTGGCAGCGCTCATTGCTTCTGCATGAGATGCCCCAAAGTTCATAGCGCCTTCAATCAAAGCGTCTGCAATCTTTCGGCGCGGATTGAGCGAGCGATTCGGGTCTTGGAAGACCACTTGAATATGGCTGCGCAACGAGCGCAGTTGGCCTTCTTTGTGCGTTGCAATGCTGTTTTCACCCCAAAAAATATCGCCTTCCGTGGGGTCAATCAGCCGCATCACGCACCGCGCAAGCGTTGATTTACCGCTGCCGGATTCACCGACGATGCCCACTGTCTCGCCAGCGCGCAGTTGCACCGAAGCATCTTGCAGCGCTTGCGTGTGGCGCGCGCGGCCCAGCCAATCGCGGCTGATGTACGTTTTGCCGACGCGCTCTACTTTGAGCAATGGCTCACCTGCTGGTTCAGCTTTTGGCGGCGGCGGCTGCATGCTCGGCACAGCCGCGAGCAACATTTGCGTGTAGGCCTGCTGAGGATGCCTCAGCACTTGATCTGCACTGCCAAGCTCCACGGCCCTGCCTTGATTCATCACGAGCACATCATCGGCAATCTCTGCGACCACACCCATATCGTGCGTGATGAAAAGCACAGCGCAGCCTTGTTCGCGCTGCAATTCGTCAATCAATTTCAGAATTTCTTTTTGCGTTGTCACATCCAGCGCCGTGGTCGGCTCGTCGCAAATTAAAAGCGCTGGCTTCATGATGCAAGCCATCGCAATCACGATGCGCTGGCGCTGGCCGCCCGAGAGCTGATGCGGATAGCTGCGCATCATGCGCTGTGGCTCGGGGAGCTTCACGCGCTCTAGAATTTTGAGCACTTCTTGGCTTCGCTTTGTATGGCTCCAATCCGTGTGCGTTTTGAGCAACTCGTCGATTTGATCACCGCAGCGCATCACGGGGTTCAAAGCTGTCATCGGCTCTTGAAAGACCATGCCCATCGCTTTGCCGCGCAGGCTTCTGAGTTTTTGCTGCGTGGCCGTTAAAAGATTTTCGCCGTTGAGCGTGATGGCACCGCTTCCCACTTTGAGCTCTTTGGCCAGCAATCCCATCACCGCCGTGGCCATCACCGATTTGCCCGAGCCGGATTCACCCACGACGCAGAGCGTTTTGCCGGCTTCGATGCTCAGGGAAATATTTTCAATCGCGTGTGGGCGGTCTGCGCCGGGCGGCAGGGCGACGTGAAGATTTTGAATAGCGAGTACTTGCATGGCAGGCGAGCATTAAACAGCCGGACGCAGAAGACGCAAAGGTTTCGCAGAGTACGCAGAAAAGAAAAACGCCTTTTGGTATTTCTTTTGCGTCTTTTGCGCAACCTTTGCGTCTTCTGCGTCCGGTATTTGCATTTTCTTCACCGCTTCGCAAACTTAGGATCGAGCACATCGCGCAATCCATCGCCGAGCAAATTGATCGCCAGCACCGTAGGCACAAGAAACATGGCAGGGAACAACACGTTGCCCGGATACTGCGTGAACTGCACTCGGCCTTCGGCCATGATGTTTCCCCAGGTGGGAATGTCTGATGGCAGGCCAAGGCCTAGGAAGCTCAGCACAGCTTCGGTGAGCACTGCGCTGGCTGCTACGAACGTGCCCTGTACGATCATCGGCGCGAGGGCATTGGGCAAGATGTGGCGCAGCAAAATAGTGGGCGTGGGCGTGGCCAATGCTTTCGCGGCTTCAACGAAAGGCTCCTCGCGTAAGGTGAGCACGAGTGAGCGCACGAGACGCGTGACGCGCGGAATTTCTGGAATGGCAATCGCTACCACCACCGTCCACACCTGTGCACCGAGCGCAGCCACCAAAGCAATCGCGAGCAAGATAGAAGGGATGGCCATGAGACCATCCATGAAGCGCATCAAAATCGCATCGACCATGCGAAAGTAGCCCGCCAGCATGCCCAGCAAAGCGCCGATGCCAATCGCGAGCACGGCGGTGGCAGCTCCCACGAGCAGCGAGACGCGCGTGCCATACAACACGCGACTGTAAATATCACGACCAAAGCTGTCTGCGCCAAACCAAAAGGTGTGCAGCGGCGTACTGCCATCGGCCAATGCGAAAGCGGCGCGCGCGCCAGCGGCGGTATTGATGTGCGATGAATCCATGGCCGACGGATCGAGCGTGCCGAGCCAAGGCGCAAACAACGATACGAAGAGCAAAATGCCCAGCACGATCACGCCGAAACGCACGGCAGAATTTTTTGCCAGCTGTTGCCAAGTATTCATCAGTAACGAATCCTCGGATCGAGAAACAAGTAGCTCACATCAACCAGCAAATTGATGAGCACATACGACAGGCTGAACAGTAACACCAGCCCTTGAATCACCGGGAAATCACGGTTGAGCACGGCATCCACTGTGAGCGAGCCGAGACCGGGAATGGCATACACCGTCTCCGTGACGACCACGCCGCCAATCAGCAGCGCCACACCAATGCCCACCATCGTGGCCACGGGAACAGCAGCATTGGCGAGCGCATGACGCAGCAGCACCGCGCTTTCACGCAGGCCTTTGGCGCGCGCGGTGCGAATGTAATCTTCCGTGAGTGCTTCGCTCACGCTAGCACGGGTCACGCGAGCAATCAGCGCGACGTAAATCGTCGACAGCGTGATCCACGGCAAGATGAGCTGCATGATCCACGGCCCAAAGCCTTCAGCAATACGCTTGTAGCCCTGCACGGGAAACCAATTGAGCTTGATCGAGAAGAGCCAAATCAAACAGTAGCCGACCACGAAAATCGGCACCGAGAATCCCGCAACCGAGAATATCGAGAGCGCCCGATCCAACCAGCCACCCATGCGCCACGCGGCGATGGTGCCCAGCGGAATCGCCACAAAGATAGCGATAGTGATCGTGCCGACAGCGAGAGATAAAGTCGGCTCAATGCGCTGCAACACGAGCTGAGTGACGGGCTTGTTCAAATAATACGAATAGCCGAAATCGCCTTGCAGCAAATTACCGATCCAAATGCCAAACTGCACGAGCAAGGGTTTGGTTAAACCCAACTGCTCACGGATGCGCTCGATTTCATCATTGGTCGCGCTGTTGCCCGCGATCACGGCCGCCGGATCGCCCGGCGTGAGCCGCAAGATCAAGAAGACGACGATGGCCACCACCATCAGCACAGGGATGATGGCCAGCAGGCGCTGGAGCAGGAAACGCAACATGAGTGAAGCTCTCTGCCCTGAACTGTTCAGTCAAAAGGGCAGAGAAGGTTTTTATTTCGTCACGTTCCAATACACTTGCGCGCCAGCGGCCATCAAGCCTTTGACGTTATTGCGGTGCGCAGCTGGGTTGTTGTATTGGCCAAGGTGAACGTGGCTTGCAGTTTCCATCGCGCGCAGTTGAATCTGCTCGGCAATTTTCTTCTTCTCAGCGTCTGAGCCCGCAGCAATGAATTTAACTTTGAGGTCTTCAATCTGCTTGTCATCTTGCCAGCCGAACCAGCCCTTGTCTCCCGTGGCATTCATCATGGCCATTGTGATCGGGTTCAAGATGTCGCCGGCCGTCCACGCCGTCATGAAGGCATTCCAGCCGCCGGCGCTCGGCAAATCTTTCTTGGCTCGGCGTGCGACCAAAGTCGCCCAATCCGATTGCGGCATATCGACTTTGAAGCCTGCTGCTTCGAGCTGCTGCTTAGCCACCAATGGCAGCTTAGCAATCGCTGCCAAATCGGTGGGCCGCATCAACACGACGGGTGTGCCGTCATAGCCCGCTTCTTTGAGCATGGCAGCAGCTTTCTTTGGATCCGCTGTGCCCGTGTAGATGCCCGTGTTGTCGCTCGCATAAGGCGTGCCGCAGGGGTACATGCTTTTGCAGAATTTAAACAGGCCTGGCGTGCCGACTTGGGTTTTCAAATGCTGCTCTTGGCCCAGCGCCACCATCGCCGCTTGGCGAATCTTCACGTTATTAAACGGAGGATGCATGTGGTTGAAGCGGAAGATGAACTGCGTGCCGGCAGGCGACATGTCAAAAATCTGAATGTCTTTTTGCGTTTTGAGCGAAGCGTATTGCTCAAAGGCGGGTTGTTCGACGATATCGACCTCACCTGCAATCAGCGCATTGAATTGCGTTTGTGGATCGCGGATGATGACCCACTCGACACGATCAACGTTAACCACTTTGCCGCCTGTGGTGCCATTGGCCACTTCGCTGCGTGGCTTGTATTTGTCGTTCTTGGTGTAAATGACGCGCTCGCCGGGTTTGAAATCAGCGGGGTTGAATTTATAAGGGCCAGAGCCGATGTGATCTTTGATCTGCTCGGTGCCGGGCGTGGCAGCCATGCGGGCGGGCATGATGAAAGGCACGTTCGACGATGGCTTGCCTAAAGCATCGAGCATCACACCGAAGGGTGTTTTGAGTTTGATGGTGAAGGTCTTGGCATCTGGCGTGCCCCAGCTATCGACGCTGCGCATGAGGGCGCCGCCAAAGCTATCTCGGCTGCCCCAGCGCTTGAGTGATGCAACGGCATCTTCGCTGGTGACGGGCTTGCCATCGTGAAACTCAAGGCCATCGCGCAGTGTGAAGGTCCACAGCAAATTGTCTTTCGAGACATTCCATTTGTCCACCATTTGCGGCTTCACATTGCCTTGCAAATCTGTGCCAAACAGCGTGTCATAGATCATGTAGCCGTGGTTGCGGGTGATGAAGGCAGTCGTCCACACCGGGTCGAGCACCGTCAAATTGGCGTGCGGGACGACTTTGAGCGTTTTGGCTTGCGCATGCGCTGTGCCTACAGGCGCGAGCAACGCGACTGCTAAGCTGATGGCACTGACTGCGGTGGAAATGATGGAACGACGTTGCATTTGAAACTCCTGTTTGGAAACCTATTGGGCATACATCACAATGTAGCTTAACTATTGAACCTCTGCTGCTATGGAAATTACCAGTTTTGGTGCAGCGCACCTGTCTCAGCTTATCTCCTCCAAGCAAATCTCTTGCCAAGAGCTGATGCGGGCGACTTTGAAGCGCATCGCCGAGGTCAACCGCCAAGTCAATGCGATTGTGAATTTGCGCTCTGAGGATGCGCTGATGCAAGAAGCGGCGGCGCATGATGCAATGCTGGCTGCGGGGCAAAGTAAAGGCTGGCTGCATGGCATTCCGCAAGCCATCAAAGATATCTCGCCTGCCACAGGCTTGCCCAACACCATGGGCAGCCCGCTGCTGGCTGATTTCATCCCCAAAGAAGATGGCCTGATGGCGCAGCGCATGAAGGCGGCAGGCTGCATCGTCATAGGTAAAACCAATGTGCCCGAATTTGGCCTCGGCTCGCACAGCTTTAATGAAGTGTTTGGCGCAACGCGCAATGCCTACGATTTGAGCAAAACCGCTGGCGGATCGAGTGGTGGTGCGGCTGTAGCGCTCGCCACGCGCATGCTCAGCGTGGCAGATGGCTCAGATTTCATGGGCAGCCTGCGCAACCCGGCGGCTTGGGGCAATGTGTTTGGTATGCGGCCCAGCCAAGGCAGGGTGCCGATGTGGCCTACCACGGATGTGTGGATCAACCAGCTCGGTACCGAAGGACCCATGGCGCGGGATGTAGCGAGCCTTGCGATGCTGCTGCAAACACAATCAGGGTACTCTGAGAACGCTCCTCTTTCAATAGCACTCCGAGCATATAATATGCCGGGCACAGGGCAATTTGGTCTTAAAAACTGCCGAATAGGTTATCTTGGCGATCTGCAAGGCCATCTGGCTACCGAGCCCGGCATTTTGGTGCAATGCGAGCAAGCTTTGCAGCGCATGGCAAATGACGGTGCGCACATCACGCCCTGCACCATCGGCATGCCTCACGAGCGCATTTGGCAAACATGGCTCGTTTGGCGCAAAGCCTTGGTCGGCTCGCGGCTTGCGCCCTTCATGCTTTCGCCGAGCCATCGCGACAAGATCAAACCCGAAGCTTTATGGGAATACGACAGCTCGCTCGATCTCAAAGGCACAGAATTGATGCAAGCCAGCGCCGCGCGCACCTCTTTCTACCAAGCCATGCTCAGGCTGTTTGAAACGCATGATTTCCTCGCGCTGCCTGCCGTACAAGTGTGGCCCTTCCCCATTGAGCAGCGCTGGCCAAAAGAGATCATCACGGCCAATGGCGCGAGAACGATGGACACCTATCATCGCTGGATGGAATGCACGATTTACGCGACGCTTGCAGGCTTGCCTGCAGTTAGCCTGCCCTGCGGCTTCAGCGAAACGGGTCTTCCCATGGGCATTCAAATTATCGGCAAACCACAAGGCGATGCCGAACTGCTTGCTCTGGCCAAGGCTTATGAAGCCATGGCGCAAGATGTCGTGCAGCGCAGACCTTAAGTTGGCCTAAAGCACACCATACCAAATCGCACGTTCGACTGCCGCAAGCTTGTTGTCTACCCCGAGTTTGCGCATCGCATTGGATAAATAGTAATTCACCGTGCGCTCGCTGCACACCAGTTTGTGGCCCGTCTCGGCCGCCGTCAATCCATCCAAAGCCAGCGCAAGGCATTCCTTTTCGCGTGGGCTCAAAGGGCAGATCACCTCGGCCATACCACGCTTGATGCGTGGCCAAATATTGAGAATGGACCAGACCAGCGCTGTCGCTTCGCTTTTGTCATGCAAAGCGCGCGGCGTCATCAGATAGCATTCGAGCACCTTGCCGCGCGGCATGGTGAACGCCACGCGCACCACAGATTGAAGGCCATGCGAGAGCGCCAACACACGCCAGCGGCTCATCTGCGCATATGTGCCGCGCGCGATGTCTTGCCACAGCGCCAGAGGCGAATCAGACTCCAGCCAATCGCGGCCAAACTCCTCGCTTTCTGCCAAGGCTTGCGCCATAGCTTGCAGGCGTGGCGGATGAACCGCATGCACACAGCGATACACATCGGGCGTGAGCACATCCGGCCCGAGCACGATGAGCGCCTCCACAGCCTCCGATTGCAA
>JANMFP010000106.1:0-2560 GCA_031378135.1 Variovorax sp.
CCTTTTTTCGTGAACGTGGCAGCTATTTTTGCGCTCTCGCCCACACCATTCACTTTCGCATGCGTGGTCAGGCCCACGAACACATGCGCTTCTTGGCTGTCGGAAATTCGGTAGTTAAATTCCGTCACATTGCGCGCACCGCCGGGCAAGTTGCCCACCGTCTCGCAAAAGCGCCGAAAGCTGCCGCGCTCCTCCGGCACAGTCACGGCAAACAATGCTTCGCGCTCTTCCCCCACCTCAGCTCGCTCAGCGACAAAGCGCAAGCGATCAAAATTCATGTTTGCGCCGCAGAGAATAGCAGCGTAAGTTTCGCCTTTTGTTTTGTGCTTGGCGACATACTGCTTGATGGCAGCGACCGCCATCGCGCCCGAGGGCTCAACAATGCTGCGCGTGTCGACAAACACATCTTTGATCGCCGCGCACACCGCATCGGTATCCACCACCACGAATTCATCGATCAAGCCCTTGGCCGCGCGAAACGTCTCTTCGCCCACCAACTTCACCGCCGTACCATCAGCAAACAGCCCAACGTCGGCTAGCGTCACGCGCTTGTTGGCTTTGAAAGATTGCAGCATCGCATCCGAATCATTCGTCTGCACACCGATCACTTTGATGTCCGGCCGCACGGCCTTGATGTAATTGGCCACGCCCGAGATCAGCCCGCCGCCGCCAATCGCCACAAACACCGCATCGAGCTTGCTCTCCGAGACCTGCTGCACCTGCCGCAATATCTCCATCGCAATCGTGCCTTGGCCCGCTATCACATCAGGATCGTCAAACGGGTGAACGAAGGTCAAGCCTTCTTTTTTCTCGATCTGTAAAGCGTGTGCATAGGCATCGGTGTAGCTGTCGCCATGGAGCACCACCTCGCCACCCAAGCCGCGCACTGCATCCACCTTGATTTGCGGCGTGGTCGTTGGCATCACGATCACTGCACGCGTGCCAAGCTTGCCAGCGCCCAGCGCCACGCCCTGCGCATGGTTGCCCGCCGAGGCGCAAATCACGCCTTTTTTGAGCTGCTCGGGCGGCAGATGTGCCATCTTGTTGTATGCGCCGCGCAGTTTAAAACTGAACACGGGCTGCTGATCTTCTCTTTTGAGCAAGACCTTGTTGTGCAAGCGGCGCGATAGCTGTTTGGCGGGCGTGAGATCGGATTCCACGGCCACGTCGTACACGCGGGCATTCAAGATTTTGGTGAGGTAGTCTGCGGGAGAAAGTGGTTTTTTTGCAGTTTTAGGCATGCTGCATTGTAAAAGCGCAGCTTTCAGACAAAAAAAGCCCCAGCTCAAATGAGCCGGGGCTATAACTAACCCATCTTGCGAGGGGTTGAGGAGACAAGTTTTGATTCTAAAGGCTGAAATGCTGCGATGCATCAAAATTGCGATAATTACAACAATTTTTGAAGGATGTTCTGATGGAATGCACGGTAAGTTGGACAGGCGGTCTACAAACGCGCTCAGGCATGGGCTTTATTGCCGAGACGGGCAGCGGCCATGTCATCACGATGGATGGCGCGCCTGATGCTGCCAAGCCAGAAAATGGCGGCCAAAACCTTGCGCCCCGCCCGATGGAAGTCGTGCTCGCTGGCGCGGGCGGCTGCACCGCTTACGACGTGGTGCTCATCTTGAAGCGTGGCCGCCATGATGTGCGTGGCTGCTCGGTGAAGCTCTCTTCGGATCGCGCAGAAGTCGATCCGAAAGTGTTCACCAAAATCAACATGCATTTCACGGTGACGGGCAAGGGCCTGCAAGCTGCCGCCGTAGAGCGCGCGATTGCCATGAGCCACGAGAAATATTGCTCGGCCACGATCATGCTAGCCAAGACGGCTGAGATCACGACGAGTTTTGAGCTTGTGGAAGCTTGATGTCTCCGTTTTTTAGCGATTTTTGAGGCTTTTTTGATCTGTAGCCGGCATATTCATTACGTGAAGTGCTATTTAATTTATAGCAAACACTTTGTTTCGTTTGGATAGGCCGGCCACGTCTGCGCTTGGGTTATTCCCCTCCGCGACTGTCCTCCTTCGGGCTTCGCCCGAATTCCCCCAATATGGTCGCTGCGGTGAACAACCCAATCACAGCCGAGGCCTGTTAGTTAACGTGAGAGCTTCGTTCGCCCACGGTCGCTACTTCAAAGACGTTTGTGTGCCGAGATTGGAACTTCCCTCGCTAACCAACGGCCTGTGATCGGCGTATGCCGCATGGCCGATTTGTTGGACGCAGGGTGAGGAAATGCGAAGCGTTTCCAGCATCGTTTCAGGCGACAAGTGTCGCCTAACTCCCGAGGGAAACCATGAGGCCATGCCGCATACGCCGATCACGGGCCTAGAGCGCCAACACAGCAAAATTCCAAAGAAAAGCCAAGATGGCCGGCATGAAATAAGCGTTAAATGCTACAAAATATATAGCATTTATAGATAATAAGCTGTCCGCGTCATCACACGCGCCATGCCTTGCATCGCCTTTTTCACAGGCTCTGGCAGCTCAGCCGCCCCAGCATCTTGTGCCTCCACAGCATGCGCCGCTTCCTCAGAAAGCATTTGCGCCACCACCGCACGAGAAGC
>JANMFP010000122.1:0-1744 GCA_031378135.1 Variovorax sp.
ATTTGACCAACACGTTGGCGGTCAGCGCCTTTGATAATGATTTCAGTTGGCACTGGTGTTGCTACAGTGATACCAGCCGGCATCTCGAAATTGACGGGGTGGGAATAGCCCACAGCCAAATTAAGTTTTGTACCAGCGGCAGCAGCTTTGTAGCCCACACCAACTAAGTTGAGTTTCTTTTCAAAACCCTTGGTGACACCAACAACCATGTTGTTGACGAGCTGGCGTAAAGTGCCGCTCATAGCATTGGCTTCACGAGATTCATCGGCAGGTGCAAAACTGAGTTGGCCAGCATCATTTTTGATGGTGACCAAACGGTTTGCAGCAATAGACAGCAAGCCGCCAGAACCTTTGACGTTAATTTTGTCTGCACCAATGGTAACTTCCACGCCTGCTGGCACGGTGACTGGCATTTTTCCTACGCGGGACATGTTCTTTACTCCTGCGCTTAAGCGACGTAGCACAGCACTTCGCCACCGACACCGGTAGCGCGGGCTTTGCGATCTGTCATCACACCTTGCGGAGTGGTAACAATGGCGATACCCAAGCCGTTCATGACTTGAGGGATGCTGCCCGTGCCTTTGTAAACGCGCAGACCAGGGCGGCTTACACGCTCCAGACGCTCGATCACAGGACGACCCGCATAATATTTCAGGGCGATTTCGAGTTCAGACTTACCGTCAACCGTATTCACTTTGAATCCGTCGATGTAGCCTTCGTCTTTCAGCACCTGTGCAATTGCTGCCTTAATTTTGGATGCTGGCAGCGAAACAGTAGTTTTGGCGACCATTTGCGCGTTACGAATACGCGTTAACAAGTCGGCGATAGGATCACTCATGCTCATATTAGTTTTCCTTTTCGCTTACCAGCTGGCTTTGGTCATGCCGGGAATTTCACCAGCAAAAGCCATTTCACGCACTTTCATGCGGCCCAGACCGAACTGGCTGTAAGTACCACGGGCGCGACCGGTGATACTGCAGCGGTTTCGCTGGCGGTGTGGGTTTGCATTGCGTGGCAGCTTGTTTAAGCCGAGACGCGCAGCCATTTGCTCTTCGGGTGATTTGCTCACATCAGAAGCAGTTGCCTTGAACTCGGCATACTTCTTTGCAAACTTAGCAGCCAATTTGTCGCGCTTGAGTTCGCGCTGAATGAGTGCAGCTTTAGCCATGTTCGTCCTTTAATTCTTGAACGGGAAGCGGAAGCCGGTGAGAAGCGCTTTGCACTCTTCATCGCTTTTTGCTGTTGTCGTGATGCTGATATTCAAACCCCGGATCGCATCGACCTTGTCGTATTCGATTTCAGGGAAAATGATTTGCTCTTTCACACCGATGTTGTAGTTACCACGGCCGTCAAAAGCGCGACCAGAAACACCACGGAAATCGCGTACACGTGGCAGCGAGACGGTGATGAAACGATCCAGGAATTCATACATGTGTTCGCCACGCAAGGTGACCATGCAGCCAATCGGCAATTCTTCGCGGATTTTGAAACCAGCAATGGCCTTGCGTGCTTTGGTGACCACAGGTTTTTGACCTGCGATTTTAGTCATGTCGCCCACGGCGTTGTCCATGACTTTCTTGTCAGCAACTGCTTCTCCCACACCCATATTGAGCGTGATCTTGGTGATACGAGGAACCTGCATCACAGACTTGTAACCGAACTTCTCCATCAACTGGGGAACGATTTTGTCTTGGTAGTGTTGTTTAAAACGTGCCATGATTATTTATCCTCAAGCCGCTTTGAT
>JANMFP010000485.1:0-2898 GCA_031378135.1 Variovorax sp.
AAAACCGATGTGGGCTGGGGGCATCAAATTCGCAGTTACGTACTGGACAACAGCCGCATCAAAGATCTGCGCACGGGCGTAGAAATCTCTGCCACGCAGAAGGTGCTGGATGGGGATTTGGATGATTTCATTGAGGCTAGCCTGAAGCAAGGCGTGTAGCATTCATCATCATGCTCAATGATTTAACCGCCTTTCTTCAGACGCAGCCCGATATCAGCTTAGCCATTGTGTTTGGCTCGGCGGCAGCTGGGCGCCTGCGGCCAGAGAGCGATATTGATTTGGCCGTGCAATGCGATTCGCCACTTGTCGCAGCACGCAAGAGCGAGTTGATTGCAGCCATTGCGCTGATCTGCGGCCGCCCTGTAGATTTGATTGATCTGAGAACTGCTGGCCAGCCTTTGCTTGGGGCAATTTTGCAAGGCAAGCGCATCAAAGGCAGCGCCGAACAAATCGTGCCGCTGGCGCTGCGCAATGTGCTTGATCGCGCTGATTTTTTGCCGCTGATTGAACGCACCTTGGCTGAGCGGAGGCGCGCATGGATGCAAGCTTAATCGCGCAAAAGCTCGATTCTCTGCGCCGCTGCCTGAATCGCGTGCAATCGCGCTGCCCGGCGACCGCTGAGCTTCTGAGCCAAGATATTGATGCGCAAGATGTGGTGGTGCTCAACCTCAGCAGAGCCGTGAGCCTCTGCACAGATATCGCACTGCACGTGCTCTCTTCGCGTGAGCAACCCGTGCCGCAAACCATGGGGCAAGCCTTTGAACAATTGGCCGCTCTGGGCATGATTACCGAAGCGACTAACCTGAACGTGCGCAAAGCTGTGGGCTTTCGCAACATGGCGGTTCATAGCTACGATCAGATTGACTGGGCGATCGTATTTTCAATTGCGAGCTCTGAATTGAGTGATTTGAAAAAATTTGCAGCAGAAATCATGGCTTTGCTGCCTCCCAGCGCCTGAAGGACTTTTATGAAACTCTGCAATTTCGATGTCGGCCTCGACCAACCTTTCTTCCTGATTGCGGGCACATGCTCGATTGAGGGGCTGGAGATGAGTATGGAAGTGGCGGGGCGATTGAAAGAGATCACCTCCGCTTTAGGCATTCCGCTGATCTACAAAGGCTCGTTTGACAAAGCCAATCGCTCCTCGGGCAATACCAAGCGCGGTGTGGGCATGGATGCGGGGCTGAAGATTTTGGATGAGGTACGCAGGCAGCTCGGTCTGCCGATCTTGACGGATGTGCACGAGGCGGAGCAAGTTAAAGAAGTGGCGAGCGTGGTGGATGTGTTGCAAACGCCTGCCTTCCTCTGCCGCCAAACCGATTTCATCCGCGCTGTGGCACAAAGCGGCAAGCCGGTGAACATCAAAAAAGGCCAGTTTCTTGCGCCTTGGGATATGAAGAATGTGATCGATAAAGCACGCGTAGCGGCTGAGGAAAAAGGCTTGAACCCCGACAGCTTTTTAGCCTGCGAACGCGGCGTGAGCTTTGGATATAACAACCTCGTGGCAGATATGACTTCACTCGCGGAAATGCGCAACAGCGGCGCGCCCGTGGTGTTTGACGTGACCCATTCCGTGCAAAAGCCCGGCGGCTTGGGTGCAAGCTCGGGCGGCGCGCGCGAGATGGTGCCTGTACTTGCGCGGGCGGGCGTCGCGGTTGGCGTGGCAGGCTTGTTTATGGAAACGCATCCGAAGCCCTCCGAGGCTTGGTCAGATGGCGCGAATGCTGTGCCTTTGCATCACATGCATGCCCTGCTGGAATCGCTGGTGGACCTCGATCACGTCACCAAAAAGAGACCTCTCTTAGAGAACAATTTCAACTAAACCGAAGGACACTAGATTCATGAGCGCTTATGTGATTGCCGATGTGACTGTGACAGATGCCGAGCAAATGGCCAAATACCGCGAATGGAGCACCAAAGCGGCTGCGGAGTTTGGCGCTAGCTTCATCGTGCGCGGTGGTGCGATTGAAGTGTTTGAAGGCGACTGGAAGCCCGCGCGCTTGGTGATTTTGCAGTTTGCTGACAGCACGACAGCTAAGAAGTGGTACGCGGGCGAGACTTACCAACATGCGATTGAGCTGCGCAAGAACGCTGGGGTGATGCGGATGGTGATGGTTGAGGGTGTTTGATTTTTGAGACTTTAAATGCCAATACCAATACCAATACCGGACGCAGAAGACGCAAAGGTTACGCAGAAAACGCAAAAAAAGACAGAAGAAAAATAAAGGCAAAAATAGATCAGCATTGTCAAGACGAGACTACTGCTGATGAATTCTTTTCATTGGTATTTTTTGCGTCTTCTGCGTAACCTTTGCGTCTTCTGCGTCCGGCTGTTTTGAATTTGAATTTTGTTTTGATGAATGAGGAAACCTAAATGAGTGCAATCGTAGATATCGTCGGCCGCGAAGTGTTAGACAGCCGAGGCAACCCCACCGTGGAATGTGATGTGTTGCTGGAGAGCGGCGTGATGGGCCGCGCAGCTGTGCCTTCGGGCGCATCCACGGGCTCGCGCGAGGCCATTGAGCTGCGCGATGGAGATAAGAGCCGTTATTTAGGCAAAGGCGTGCTCAAGGCCGTGCAGCATATCAATGTGGAAATCTCCAACGCTGTGCTCGGCCTCGATGCTTCCGAGCAAGCCTTCCTCGACAAAACTTTGATTGAGCTAGACGGCACAGACAACAAATCCAAGCTCGGCGCGAATGCGATGCTGGCCGTATCGATGGCTGTGGCTCGCGCCGCCGCTGAAGAGGCTGGCTTGCCGCTCTATCGCTATTTTGGCGGCATGAATGGCGTGCAGCTACCCGTGCCGATGATGAACGTGATCAACGGCGGCGAGCATGCGAACAACAACTTGGATTTGCAAGAATTCATGATCATCCCGATTGGTGCTAAGAGCTT
>JANMFP010000487.1:0-3038 GCA_031378135.1 Variovorax sp.
ATGGCTGGGCAGCTACCGCTACGGCATCGTGCATCTCGGTGCGCGCGACGCGCAAGATTTGCAAGAGCGCTGCCAGCGCATCAGCGGCATCCTCGGCTGGCCTGCGCCCTATGCGGATGGCTTGCATGAGGAACTCAGCGCGCCTTCTCCGCTCTCATCCGCTTCCCCTCTTCGTTTTTGATCTTTAAATAATCTGCATCATGATCTCTATCTCTCGCCGAATTATCACCGCGCTCGCTCTCTCCAGCGCTCTTATTCTCGGTGGCTGTGCGGCCATCAACGCACAGAACCCCAGCGGTAATCTGCGCCCCGTCAATGCGCATGTGGTCGGCGAGCAGAGCAGCGTCATGCTGAGTGGCCATGATGTCGTGTCGTATTTCACGACTGGTAAGCACGCCCAAGGCGATGCAAAATTCGCCAGTACTTACGAGAACGTTAATTTTTATTTCGCCAGCGCCGAACACAAAGCCCTGTTTGACAAAGAACCGACCAAATACATTCCCCAATTTGGCGGCTATTGCGCCAATGGCGTCGTCTATGGCATTCCATGGGGTGGCGATGCCGACACTTGGCGCATTGAAGGCGGCAAGCTATATATCTTCGGCGGCAGGCAATCCAAAGATGCCTTTGAGCTCGATGTACCCGGCAATCTAAAGCTCGCTCAAAAATACTGGGATGAAGAAATCAAAGGTAACAACAGCTTTATTCAGCGAAGCAAACGCATCGTGTTCAAAGTCCCTCATTACAAGAGCGGCGAAGAGCTAGCGAAGATGGTTGCGGCCGCGAAGAAATAAAGTTAATCTCGTTGCCTTGGAAGCCATCATGAAAACCTCCCCAGTTCTACAAACCCTCAAAAGCTACGCGCTCCCCGCCCTGCTCGCCTGCGTCATGCTGTTTTCTGGCTGCGCCGCGATCACCGCACAAAACCCAGGCGGCAAGCTCACGCCAGTGAATGCGCATGCCATCGAAGGCAATTCGCGCGTCATGCTCAAAGGCCATGATGTTGTTTCGTATTTCACGCAAAACAAGCATGCGATGGGCTTGCCGCAATTCAGCAGCGTCTACGAAGGCATCACCTTCCAATTTTCCAGCGCCGAGCACAAAGCCCTGTTCGACAAAGAGCCCACCAAATACCAGCCGCAATATGGTGGCTATTGCGCGAATGGCATTGTCTATGGCATTCCATGGGGCGGCGATGCGGACTCATGGCGCATGATCGATGGCAAGCTCTACACCTTCGGCGGCGCAGGCTCACGCGATGGCTTTTTAATGGACGTGCCGGGCAACATCAAGCTGGCCGATAAATACTGGGCAGAAGAAGTCAGCGGATCCAACAGCTTTTGGCAACGCAGCAAGCGCTTGATCTTCCGTGTGCCACATTACAAATCAGGCGCTGAGTTGGCAGCGGCTGTGGCTGCTGCCAAGAAGTAATTGCTATTATTACAGTAGCAGCTTGCGCAGCATATATGCCGGCTATCGGTCTTTTTTCTATAAAACAGAGTATTCTATTAGTTCAACAGTAGTTTTTAAGGAGACAGCAATGCAAATATTCTCAGCAAGCCGATCAAGGCGCTCCATCATGGGCCCGCTCACCAGCGGCGCAGGCGGCAATCCCGCTCCAACCTTTGGAGAGCGCCATGACAACTGCTAATTCCTCTCCTTCTTCCCTTTCACCCCTCTCCACTCCCTCTCTCCCACGCTCCGCCTCTCCCCGATGGAAGATGGCCCTCAATGTAGAGCGCTGCATTGGCTGCCACGCCTGCTCGGTGGCCTGCAAAGTCGAAAATGAAGTGCCGCTCGGCCGCTTTCGCACCAAGGTCTACTACTACGACCACGGCAAATTCCCCAAAGTCAAACGCAATTTCCTGCCCACGCTGTGCATGCAATGCGAAGACACGCCCTGCATTAAATCTTGCGACAACAAAGCCATCGAAATGGGCAAAGACGGCATCGTTCGCGTGATCCCAGAAAAATGCGACCACCTGGGCTCATGCGAAGCCGCCTGCCCGTATGGCGCGATTGGCTGCGACGACAACGATATCGCAGACAAATGCGATTTCTGCTCCCATCGGCTCGATGTTGGCATGGAGCCCGCTTGCGTCGAGACCTGCCCTGCTGAAGTCTTCTTTTTTGGCGATGCGAATGAGCCCACGTCTGCCTACTCGAAATTTATGGCTAAGCACGGCAGCAAAACCGCTGTGCTCAAGCCCGAAGAAAAGACCAAACCATCTGTAGCCTATCTTGGCCACATGAAGGAAATGGAATCCAAGATTCCCAAAGGCAAAGTACACGATCCGTATTCATATGAGATCGAAACGTGGACGCAGCTCGCCCCCCAGTTTCCTAAAAATAAGCGCGTGCAGTGGGCCAAAGTAGAGCAGCCGCTCAAGGTCAACACGAGCAATACCGACGCTAATTTTGGAAAAGGGAGCAAAGCATGAAGCGCCGCGAATTCCTCCAAAACCACGCCACGTCGCTTGCCACCATCGCGCTCGGCCAGACGATTCTGCTCGCGCCAGATACGGCTGAAGCAGGCATCTTAGATTTCTTACGCGGCACACCCAAGCTCTACGGTCAGCGCAAAGACGTTCGCCGCGCCAGCGGCAAAGGCCGCAAGAAAAACGACTACAGCAAAGCAACCATCGTCAAAGGCGTTTGCCTCAATTGCTCCACCGTTTGCGGCATTCAAGGCTATGTGATCGACGGCAAACTCGTCAAAATCGGCGGCAACCCAGAAGATCCGAACAACGGCAAAAGCCTATGCGCCAAAGGTCAGTCGGGCCCCACGATCAACAGCTATGCAGATCGCATTTTGTATCCCATGAAGCGCGTCGGCGCCAGAGGCGAAGGCAAATGGCAGCGCATCACCTGGGATGAGGCTTACGGCATGATCGCGTCGCGCATCAAAAAAGCGATGGACGAAGGCAAGCCCGAAGAAGTGGCCATTCAAATTGGCCGCTCGCGCATCGCCGAGGAAATGACGCGCTTTTTAAATGCGATTGGCTCGCCATCGCTGTTCAACCATCGTGCACTGTGCT
>JANMFP010000174.1:0-2850 GCA_031378135.1 Variovorax sp.
GCAGCATTGCGCGTGATGTAGTGCTCGCCAGTCTCGGCGCTGCGCTCAGCCATTTTGGCGGCCAACAAAGAGGTGCTGGAAGACACCAGCGCGCCAATGCTGCGTCGCTCTTGGCCGCGCAAGGCCAGCTGCGCCATCAAACGCGCAGCAGCAGCGGGCGCTTCGCTTGAAATCAAGCCATCGAGCAGCTCGCGCATGCGCAGCAAACGAAGCCGCATTTGCCGTAATATGAATACCAGCTCCACAGAAATACCGTTGTCTTCCAGATGCGCATACACCGATTGCGCAGCGCCTCGGCAGGCATCAAGCCGGGTTTTCAGAGCCAGCGCTGCATCTTGCACCGCAACATCCGCCTGCCCAGCTTCGACATACACACGACAAAACTGCTCCACCTCTGAGGCCAAGCCATGAAAAGGCTCGGCTTGGCGGGCTTGGGCATCCATGCGCTGGCGCACCTCGGCGCTCAGGCCAGCAGCGCGAATTTGGCTGCCGCAGTATTGCAGCGCTTGCAACAGCTCTTCTTGCCATCGGCTGAGGCCAGAGCCCATCGATTTGCGCCCCGGCACATGCAGCAGCTGAGCCAAGCGCTGCAGCGTCGGGCCATCCAACAGCTCGATCCATTTCGCATCGCCTGGGTGATTCATCACCAAGCTAAACAGTTCTGCCGAATCGTTGGTCTCTGGCGTCATAGGCAACAAGCGCAGGCGCAGGCGATCACCGAGCTCGCTTAAAAACGCGCTGCGCGCAGCAAAGCCAAAATCGGCCAGCAAAGTGGAAGCATCGACCTGCTCATCGAGCACCGCCCACCATTGCCGAAACCGTTGCGCCAGCTCAGGATCAGCCTCCAGCGCATCGAGCACCACCTTCACGCGCTGCGCCACGGCCTCGGCGGAAGAAGCCTCAGCACGCAGCCATTCAAACAAGCGGATGAGCCAAACATGTCGCTTCGCCAGCGAATCTTCTGGGCGAAGGTCTTGGAGCAGGATGTGCAATTCAGTCATCCGGGCATTCTATGAGCGCAAGACGGGTTCAGAGACAATACGCTCATGCACTTTTCCACAAATCAACAAAGCTTTGTCCAACTGGGATCGAGTTTTTACACCGCGCTGAGCCCACAGCCGCTGCCCAAGCCTTACTGGGTGGGGCGCAGCCGCGCCATGGCGCAATCGCTTGGGCTGGGCGATGCGTGGCTGCAAAGCGATGAATGCTTGCAAGCCCTCACAGGCAATGCCCTGCTCCCCGGCAGCCAGCCGCTGGCCAGCGTCTACAGCGGGCATCAGTTTGGGCATTGGGCGGGGCAGTTGGGGGATGGGCGGGCACTCTTGCTTGGCGAGATGCACGATGCGCTTGGGGCAACGCAAGAGATTCAGCTCAAAGGCGCAGGCCGCACGCCTTACTCGCGCATGGGCGATGGGCGGGCGGTGTTGCGCAGCTCAATTCGGGAGTTTTTGTGTTCTGAGGCCATGCATGGTTTGGGGATTCCGACGACGCGAGCGCTGGCAGTGACGGGCTCGGATGCACCGATTCGGCGCGAAGAGATTGAGACGGCAGCTGTTGTCACGCGCGTGGCTCCGAGCTTTATTCGATTTGGGCATTTTGAGCACTTTGCGTTTAACGGAATGACGAATGAGCTGCGACAGTTGGCTGACTGCGTGATCTCGCGCTTTTACCCTGATTGCAAGGATGCGAGCAACCCCTATGCCGCCCTGCTCGAAGCCGTGAGCAGCAGAACGGCCAAACTGATCGCGCAATGGCAGGCCGTCGGCTTTTGCCATGGCGTGATGAACACCGACAACATGAGCATCCTCGGCCTCACGATGGATTACGGCCCATTTCAGTTCCTCGATGCGTTTGACCCGAATCACATTTGCAACCACAGCGATGATCGCGGCCGTTACGCCTACAATAAGCAGCCCAACATCGCGTATTGGAATCTCTTCTGCCTTGGCCAAGCGCTGATGCCCTTGATTTCGCCCGAAGGTGAGCCAGACTTAGCTGTAGCAGCGCTAGAGCCTTATAAAACCCTCTTCCCGCAAACTCTTCATTCGCGCATGCTGGCCAAGCTGGGCCTGCCTGAGCAAGCAGCCACGGACAGCTCAAAAGCCTTGATTGAAGGCATTTTGAAGCTGTTGGCCGCTGATAAGGTGGACTACACAATTTTCTGGCGGCGCTTGAGCCATGCCACAGCAGCGCAGCAGTTCGAGCCGGTGCGCGATCTGTTCTTGGATCGAGCGGCTTTCGATGCATGGTTACTATCATTTAATGAGCACTCTGCGCAGCATTCTTGCCGGCCAGATGCCGATTTGATGCTGAAAACCAATCCTGCGTATGTATTGCGCAATCATTTGGGCGAGCAAGCCATTCGCGCTGCCAAGCTCAAAGATTTCCACGAATTGGAGCGCTTGCAAAGCTTGCTGCAGAGCCCATTTACTGAAGCAAAGGGGATGGAAGCTTATGCAACTTTTCCACCCAGCTGGGCCTCTATGATCGAGATTTCTTGTTCTTCTTGAGTTTTTAATACCAACTTCCGGACGCAGAAGACGCAGAGGTTACGCAGAAAACGCAAAAAAATACCAAGAAAGAATACAAAATCTGTTCTTAAGCGCTCCAGAGATCTTTCGTTTTCTTTTTGCATTTCTTTCTGTTTTTCTTTTCTGCGCTTTCTGCGTAACCTTTGCGTCTTCTGCGTCCGGTATTTATTTTCTCTTAACCCACCATGACCACCTACAAAATCCAAAAATCCGATGATCAATGGCGCGCTGAGCTCAAAGCTAAAGGCGCTGAGCCATTGGCCTTTGATGTGACTCGCCATGAATCCACTGAGCGCGCTTTCACTGGCAAATATGCCGA